>JALRKL010000168.1 GCA_023268875.1 Bacteroidia bacterium | reverse complement strand
CATCCCAAAAATCCACATATACGATATCAAAACCCGCCTTTCGCAAACGTGCGATGGCCTCAGGAGCCTCGCTGATCGACTCCCAATTTTTCCATATTTGCGAAGGAACATCCCAATTTTTCCCTTTTAGCAAGTCTATATACCCATTTTCTCCATATTTCTGATCTCTGAAACCACTTGGATACCCCGGATATCCATAATCGACACCCTCAACTAGAATGATCGGCTTTTCCATACATGTCCTTACCTTACCGAAATCACCATAGCCCAAATGCACCGTATACATAGCTTTCAAAGAAGGCTTTATTGCATCAACAAAATAATGTATACTTAAATCGTTATTCGCTAATAAATCCGGAGCTGAGCCATTTGGAAAGTTAAAAAACAACTTAAAGAAGGAAGCCAAGCCAACTTTACTCGAACCCAATAGCCAAGGACTTTCCATCAGATTAACCCGTTCGTCTGTTTCAGAAACTTCGCATTGTAACGAACCTAATACAGGACCTCCTGTGATATTTCGAGGTATACGAAACGGAACATTCCAATCTATGTCCAAGGTCTTTCCAGCCCCAATCCACTTCCATTTTAAACTTCTCCAGTTAGGAAAGCTAGTTACCACCAATTGAGAATCTAAAATAGCGAACTCTAGCTCGGTTCTCACTTGATTCAACGGTAAAACCGCGCTCAACAAATATTTGGTATGGTAGACCTCATCGTCAAACCCATTCAAATCAAATCGATAGCTCGAATCGTCTGAAACGCTGACCCTGCTTTGTCTATTTATTGCTGGATTTACCACCTGATACTTTATATCCACCAATCCAATCGGCAAAACACCAATACCAATAAATTCTTTTTGTCTCTCGCTATACTTGGCGCGTTGCAAATCATAATCATATATACCGTATTCATTTAATAAGCCCAAGCGGAATACCTCTTGAGAAGCCTCAAATCCGAGTGTGTCCGCATCGGCCTGTCCGTTGATTCCTTCAATATCTATCATTGGAGCAAACCCTTCAATGAGGGTTCCTTCCTTCGGCTGTATATATCGAAAGCGTGACTTCATATCGTGCAGAAAACTTTGAGCCCCAATAGTCGGCGTGAATAAAATTCCCCCGATAAAAAATAAGACCACCTTAAAAAAAGATGATTTTTGACGATTTAAATCCTTCGTTTTAATACTATGTACCTTATTATATAAGGTTGTGTCAAAACGAAATTTTTTCGCGATTTTTTTTGTGTAAATGTGATTCATAAAGTATTGATTTTAATATTCTTCAAAGTTCTTTTGGCATTGAAAGGAATCCTTGGCAAATACCGCAAGAATGACATCCCCCGAAAAAATATTTTTGCATTTTTCGCAAATTATTGGGTGCTACTTCCTAAAAATGTGTTTTAATCATCAAAGACTTAATTCAATTAATATGATCGAAAACTTTACACAACAACTTAACGAAAAGACCAAACGTATGGGACTTCGTACCGCTGCCTTTATGGCTGATTTACTCTCTATTTCCGAAGATGCCGCCTATCGGCGTATCCGAAATCCACAAGCATTACGCGCCGATGAAATGATAAAAATTGCACGCGAACTCGATATTGATCTAAGTCAATTTTCAAATACCAATAGCAATATGCTCACCGTAGAGGTTAAGCCTTTGAATTTTGAAACCTACACTTCAAAAGACTTTTTTAGAGAACTCGAATCGCGTTTAGACCACTGTATTTTTCATCCGCATTCTCAAGTCACCTATGGTGCTAAAGAAATTCCATTTTTCTATTACATGTGGTTTCCTAAATTAGCCGCTTTTAAAAATTTCATTTGGCAGCGGGAATTTTTAAAAGATCCCGCCTATAACAAATCTATTTTTGAGGGAACTTCAGAACGAGAAAGTCAGTACGTTCGATTGGCAGAAAAATACTTAAAAGTAACATCGCACGAAATTTGGGGGTATGAAACCCTGTATTCTACCCTTTATCAAATTCAACATTACCATGCATCGGGACTTTTTAAAGACGAGCAAACCTATCGCGAGGTGCTAACCCAATACGACATGCTCATCGATTTGGTATTTGAACAAGCAGAAACCGGGCGCAAGCTCAACCCCTACTTACCAAACTACCGCGGAGCCCGTTTTAAACTATATTTCACTCCTATGATTACAGTTGATAACAGCATAATATTCCATAGTATAAAGGAGAAAATTGCCATGATTTGTTCGCCAATGAGTGGGGTCGTAGTCTCTGATAACCCACATTGGGTTTATTCTACTGATTCTTGGCTTGAAACCAGCAAGGAAAATGGCATTCTTTTAAGTAAAACAGGCAACTTAGCCCGACAAAAACTTCGCAAAGAATTTGAGGATAAAAAGTCCCTTCTAGGAATTTAACTTCGCAAGCCCCGTTTTCGGGGCTTTTATTTTGCCCTCAGTATTTCGTAACTTTGGGCTGTGAGAAAAACATCCATTAAAATTGCTGGACAAAAGATTGATGATGGACTCAGTTTTTTAAACCTTCTGGTACTCGTACTTTCGTTTTATGTAATAGGCATTCTAATTGTCGACGCTGTGATCACACTTCCCCCAGAAGTACATCGCTTAGTCGTTATCACCGATTATATAGCCTGCGCCATATTCTTTATGGATTTTTGCGTGCGTTTTTACAAGGCAGAAAGCAAGTTACAATATATGAAGTGGGGTTGGATCGACCTGCTGGCGAGCATCCCCGCAAACGGCGTTTTTCGCTTGGGAAGACTCGCACGAGTCATTCAAATCGTTCGAGTAATTAAGGCTTACCGCTCTATTTCGCACATTGTAGAGCACATTTTTAAAAACCACATGAAAGGTACTTTCATGTTCGCCGTTATAGTAGCAATTATGCTCGTACTTTTCTCTTCCATCGCCATTTTGGAAGTAGAAAACGCCCCAAATAGCAATATAAAGACAGCCGAAGACGCACTTTGGTGGGCCTATGTTACCATTACCACTGTTGGATACGGCGACTTATACCCTGTTACCACAAAGGGCCGACTCATTGCGCTAATTCTAATGACCGCAGGCGTAGGACTTTTTGGTGTATTTACAGGTTACCTCGCAAGTTGGTTTGTAGAACCTGTGAATAATGATGAGGAAGAGGTTGATGAGGAAGCTTAACGACGGCCTTCTTTCATTGCCTTTGTTCTAAACCGGCGCACCCGGAAATACATGGCAATACTGCTACCAAAAACAACCAACATTAACCAGAATTTTCCCATAAAAATATACTCCTTAGGGAATTCCATATAAATTGCTAAAAATTCAATGGCACTAATAGCCGCCGCGACCAGGGACAACAGACCGAGGATGTGGTATTTGATCATGAGGTACGTTTAAGGTTCCACTTACATTTAATATTTCCCAATCGGAAAACGCCTGGTCACTAACCAAGCCTGTTCCCGTTATTATTTGGTCTTTCGTTGTAATTCGCACAAAACGATCTGTGTAAATTTTACCACTATCCTGCTGCCAATGCAACTCTTCGGTATTCAGCCGCTCGCCCTTTACATTTAAAATTTCAACGTTATTTCGAACAATGATTTTCTTATCATCCGGGTAGGAAATACCGTAATCTGCCGTTAAATAACTTTGGATTTTTCCGTTGATATCGTAAAAATCAACTTTTAATCCTTTTACCATTTCTAGGTAGGGATTATTACTGCGTTTGACGGCCGTTAACAAAGGTGAAAAAACCCGTGCCCGAAGATATCCCGAATCGGTGTATTCTATAGTGACTTTCTCAGCAAACTCTTTGGTAACCATGCTGTCTAATTGACCAGCCGATTTCTTGGTTCCGTATAACTTCTCATTGGAACACGACGCAAATACTCCTATAAATAGAATAATAAACGCACGAGCAGCCAATGAAAACCTCATATTAATCGTATTTGCGCTTCGCAAACCAGATATCACCCAACTGAACGCCAACCCCAACTGTAATAAATTGCTCTTGTGGGCCTCCAACAGCGCCTCGGGTCATATATTGCACATTAATTTGAACAATATTAGTCAATACCGTATTGTCAAAATACCTTCTTATAATAGGTATACCAAATCCAAGTCCATAACGTTGTTCTTGTAAACCGTACAAATCTGTGGCTCCGCTTCTTAACATAACCTGCGATTCACTCAGGCCGTAACTCAAACGAATGGGAACTTTCATCTTCTTCTCGTTTGGGGCCTTCAAATCCATTGGATTGATAAATAGTGTAACCGAATAATCGTTACGATCTCTAAAAACATCGTTGGTATTCATCCCTTTATACTGCGACCAAAGTTGCTTGCGCCAGTCTAAGGCTATCATGAAGGATCTCCTATACCGAAAACTATATCCAACTCCAAAAGAAGCCGGCATCGATATTTGTTTGGTTACTCCTGTTTCGTTAATAATGGTATCCAAAACGCGTGTCGCTCCACCAACGATTTCCATGCTTTGAGCCAAACGATTGGTATTAGCCTCAACTCCAGAAAACCATTCGTAGCTGAATCCTAAACGGTGATAGGTACTATCAATTTTTTGCTCAAATAACAGTCCTACTTGCTGCTGCATGCCTCTGAGCACCATACTTTGAGCGTCTTCTACCGCGCCAAGACCAAAACTGTCTTTCACAGTAAAAATGGCATTGTCACGAGTGTTACCGAATACATAACCCATGCCGTAACCCAAGTTCACGGAGTTCCCTAAACGAAAACCCGTATTCCATTGGAGCATGTTCAATCCACCGGAACCCAAATAAGCCGTCCTTGTAGGGAGCCCTACTTCATTATCTATATAGTAGGTATATCCCATACTGCTCAACGGTCTTAACGCTACAGCCGTTGTAGCCCCGTAAGGCGTGTATTTCCAAAATTTTTGATCTTTTAACGAATCGTAACGAACCAACTTTTGATCGACATGCTTCCAAATAGGCATGGCCAAACTCAAATAATCAATTCCTCCGCCCTGAAAATCGTTAACTTGTTCTCCTTGACTCGTGCTTCCATTTCGGTAATTTCCCCCGAAATCAAATACCGTATATCGGGTATTTCCAAGAGTTGCAGGATTTGATAAAGAGTGTGAAAAGTACCCTCCATAAGTGTGCTGAGCGGTTCCAGCTTGCGCCAATTGCGTATGCATCCACTCGCCTAATCCGTAATTTGTATATGGCGATCGTATAAAGTTCTGACCCGAACTTCCCTGTCCGAAAAGTGAGGTCGACACGCCCAAGAATAGTGTAAAGATGAGCGATTTAAAGCGATTGATATGCATAGTTTAATCCGAGGTGCAAAAGCATCGGTTCTACAAATATCCCCGTTTTCGACGGGTTTGCCAAAAATGATGCGTCGCCTCCGGTGATAATAACGACAGAATCGGCATTTTTACTTTGAAATGCATGGATTCGATCTTTTATTTCCGCGATAAATCCGAATAAAACACCCGCATGCATAGCGCCTTCTGTGTCTTTTCCTTCTCTCGGGGGAAGCCCTTCTAACGCCTTCAATCGTGGCAAAGCTGCGGTATGGTCGTGCATCGCTCGGTACCGTAAATCCAAGCCTGGAGATATGGCTCCGCCCCAATAAACGCCGTCGGCAGAAACATATTCATAAGTGATGCATGTGCCGGCATCCACAATTAAAAGTTCTTTTTTAGGATATAAATTAACAGCCCCTAAAACAGCTGCCAAGCGGTCGGCACCCACCGATTCAGGTTCGTCCACATCTAATCGGAAAGGCATCTTAAAACGCGTATCCAACCAATGAATATCAATTTTCTCAAACGCAGGACGACCCGTTACAGAACACGCCACAACCGGAAGGGCCATCTCTCGTAAATAGGCTTCTAATTCCGTAATGTTGTGAAAAACGCGAAAATCTTCACACCGATTATTTGCAAATAACGCAACTTTAGACCGCGTATTGCCCATATCCAGTGTTAACATTTTACCCATATCAGCGGCGTATCAATGCCCCGTTATTTTCAAAAACTTCCATCAATTTTACCATGGCTTTGTCGGCATCTGTATCCAGCATAGTTTGGTCGTTTCTATTAAAGAAAAAACTCAAAGAAATTGACTTTTTTCCCGCTTCTAAGGGAGCACCTTTAAATACATCAAAAACACGAACGTCGCTTAAATGCTTGACCTTACTTTGCTTTACCAATTGCTGCAATTGCGCAAACGGCACAGACTCGTCAACAACCAAACTCAAATCGCGACGCATTCCAAAATATTTTGATACCGGTTGGTATTTTACCGCCTTTCGCGAGGGCTTTAATAGTTTCTTTAATGGGATTTCTACTGCAATCGCATTGCCTTTTACTTCGGCCTTTTTCAACCATTTTTTCGATACCATTTCTATGCCAGCGTCATCGATCGACAAGCCCGAATCCAAACGTTGTATCAAAGCTGAAATCCACCGCTTCATATCAAAAAAGTCTACCGCCCGCTTTGGAGATTCCCATGACTCCGCCTCCATATCGCCCCAAGCAACAACCGTCAATACGGGTGTTTCCTTATATCCAGATTCCGTTTTTTCATAAATTCGACCCATCTCAAATAAGCGAACCGATTTGGCCTGACGATTCTGATTATAAGCGATTGATTGCAACAATCCCGGTATCAAACTCATCCGCATCACACCCATATCGGCACTCAAAGGGTTGCTTAAATGTACCAACGGAGACCCTTCTGGATACCAATCGGCCGAAACCAAACTGTTATTTTGAGCTTCATAAAAGCCACGATCAATGAAAAAATTGCGAATCATATCCTCGCGCGACTTTTTCTGCATTCCTTGGAAGTTTCCCAAAGAAATCTGCATTTTTCCGCTCATTGGTATAGAATCGTAACCGTAAATACGCATGATTTCCTCGTAAACATCCACTTCACGTGAAACATCATTACGCCAACTTGGAATCTCTAGCGTTAGGGAATCTTCCCCCGAAACGATAAATCCTAATGACTTTAAAATGCCAACAACTCTATCGGCTGGATAATCCATGCCGGCAAACGCATTGAGCTTACTCAACTCTATCTCAATAGTTCTTTTTTGATAGGGATTCGCTTCAAAATCTTCATAGCCATCTACTCGACCACCAGCTATTTCCAAAATTAAATGGCTTAGAAAATGTGCCACATTTAGCATCCCATCGCGATCAATACCACGTTCGAAACGGAATGAGGCATCGGTATTAATAACATGTCGTTTCGCCGATTTCCGCACGGTACCGGCATGAAAATGGGCAATTTCAAGGAATAAATCCGTGGTGTTTTCCGAAACCGAAGAATCGCTTCCACCCATTATACCCGCCAACGCCTGTGGACCTGTTGCATCTGCGATGACCAAATCGGACTCAGAAAGTTCGATTTCGCGACCATCGAGCAAAGCCAAATTTTCACCAGGTTTGGCAAAACGCACCGAAACCGACCCACTCAAGCGAGCCGCATCGAACGCATGCACCGGCTGTCCGGTATGATGCAACACGTAATTAGTAGCATCTACCACATTGTTTTTCGGCTCTATTCCAATGGCGCGCAGACGATGCTGCAACCAATCCGGCGAAGGGGCCACTTTAACGCCGCTTAGCGCCACACCTATATAATAATCAGAATATTCTCCTGCCTCTATCGAAACTCCTCTAATTTCCTTTCGGGGGAAATCAACTAAGGCCTTTGACAAACCATCCGCAGATTGTTCGCTGTTGGACCCTAAATCCTTGCCTTCATCATTCAATGTGCGATTGCCCGAAGTTTCAGAAAAATCGTCATTTTGGACGCCGTTTTTAGTACTTGATTCTTGATTTTTATTGACGGTAGTATTCGTGGGTAGTATAAATCCTGATAAGGTTGGAAGGGGAAGGCCAAAAAGTGCCGCCACATCACGGGCCACACCTAAATGAGAAGCGGCATCGCCTCGATTTGCTGTTAATCCAATTTCAAAAATAGTGTCGCGCACTACCCCGAAGTAATCCGCCGCTGCCGTTCCGACTTGCACGTCATTTGGCAATACCATTATTCCGTCATGGGAGCTTCCCACGCCCATTTCATCTTCGGCGCAAATCATTCCTTCACTTACGGCTCCGCGAATTTTACTTTTCTTTATTTCGAAAGGCTCTTTCCCGGGCATTGCAACCAAGGCACCTACTGTTGCTACCACGACTTTCTGTCCTGCCGCAACATTAGGAGCACCACAAACTATATGCAAAGGCTCTGTAAGTCCGACGTTCACGGTTGTAACGCGCAAACGATCGGCATCGGGGTGCGGCTCACACGTTAAAACTTCTCCAATAACAAATCCTTCTAACGCACCTGGCAAACTCTCCCATTTTTCAATATGTTCAACTTCAAGACCGGACACTGAAAGGCGATCCGCCACCTCATCAGCGAAAAGTTGTTGATTGAGAATATCGCACAGCCAAGCAAAGGAAATGTTCATACCTGCAAAGATATGGAATATGCCTTAGTCTCTTAAAGCCGTATTAAAAACCACTAACCAAGCCACTAAACCACTAATAACGTGTAAAAAACAAACCACTAAGCAACACAAGCAAAACAACGAACAAAATGAGCAAATAAAACCAGCGAGCAACGCGAGTAAAACAACAAACAAAGTGAGTATCCCGCGAGGCGACAGCCGAGTATCCTGCGAACAACGTGAGTATAGTATCCCGCGAACTACCTGAGTAAAGCATCCCATGAACAAAGTAATTATATTCGCACATGCTCCAACTCATCACCCACCTTCAAACGACCAAAACGTCTGAAAAAGTAAGAGCACTAGAGCAATTTTTTAATACAGCTACAGACTCCGACAAACTTTGGATCATAGCACTCTTCACCGGTCGACGTCCAAAACGCGTCATCAAAGTTTCTCAACTACGCCAATGGGCCTGCGAATTCACTAACACCCCCGAATGGCTTTTTGAAGAATCATACGCCATAGTTGGAGACCTAGCCGAAACTATAGCATTATTAATGCCCAATAATCAAGAAAATAAAATTCCATTTGAATTAACTTTCTGGATGCTCGAACTAAAAAAAGTTAGAAATTGGGAAGATACGAATCAGAAAGCTTGGGTCTTCAACGCATGGGAAACCCTAGATGCACAACAACGTTTTGTCTTTAATAAGTTATTAACGGGAGGCTTTAGAATCGGCGTTTCTATGGCCTTAATCGTAAAAGCCCTCGAAAAATCAACCGGGATTTCCCGTGATGACCTTCACTTTCGTTTAAGCGGAAATTGGGATCCATATAAAACCGATTTTCACAGTTTAATACTTAATCCCTCTCAAACGGATAATCCGAGTAAACCTTATCCGTTTTGTCTTGCCTACCCATTAGAGGATGAAAACATATTACAAAACATAGCCGAATGGCAAATTGAATATAAATGGGATGGTGTCCGCGGACAATTAATAAGGAGAGGCGATTCAATCACCCTATGGAGTCGAGGAGAAGAAATTATTACACCCACTTTTCCTGAAATTGCCGAAGCGATCAACAATATCAATTTCGAAGGTGTTTTAGACGGTGAAATCATAGCTTGGGATTTCGAACAAAATCAACCCCGACCTTTCGCAGACCTTCAAAAAAGGCTGGGCCGCAAATCTCCCTCAAAAAAAACAATCACCTCCAACCCATGTGCTTTTATTTGTTATGATATCCTAGAACACAAAACACAAGACCTACGCTCCTTAACTCTCAAAGAACGTAGAGGCATCTTAGAACAAACACTTCAAAACATCAGCGAACACTTCGAGCACGAAGCAATCGAACGCATTGAGCAACAACCAAATGAACAAAAAACGAGCAAAGCGAGTATCCCACGACCGAAGTTAGTATCCCACCAGGCATCAGCCGAGTATCCCGCGAGCAAAGCGAGTATTTTCCTATCACAACTCCTCCACCCCCAATCCCTCCCAGAACTACAAACCCTTCAACAAACGGCCAAACTCCATCACACCGAAGGACTCATGCTCAAAAAAAACAACTCGGAATACGGTGTAGGAAGAAAACGTGGAGATTGGTGGAAATGGAAAATTGAACCCGAAACCGCCGATGCTGTTTTAATCTATGCACAAAAGGGACATGGAAAAAGAGCCAGCCGATACACCGATTTCACTTTTGCCTTAAAAAAGGGAGCGGATTTAGTGCCCTTCGCAAAGGCATACAGCGGACTTAGTAACGCAGAGTTGGACGAAATTAACAAATGGATTAAGGATAACACGCGTGAAAGATTTGGTCCGGTATGCAGCGTGAATGCCGAACTTGTTTTCGAAATTGCTTTTGAAGGAG
Source organism: Bacteroidia bacterium (assembly GCA_023268875.1). Taxonomy (GTDB): domain Bacteria; phylum Bacteroidota; class Bacteroidia; order NS11-12g; family UBA955; genus VMCP01. Next base: position 2,262 of record JALRKL010000168.1, on the reverse strand, counting down.
TAAATAAAAGTTCCCGTCACAAAAGTGGAATAGCCGTTCGATTTCCTAGAATTGTGCGTTGGCGCCGAGATAAAAAAGTATCAGATATCAATACCGTCGATGATCTACTACCTAATTAGTTTCGATCCTTCAAATTCGCAATCTTCATAGTTGATATCAAATACGTCAACTTTCGTAGTTTTCTTCTCATGTCTTCGTAAACTTTATTCTTATCCATAAAATAGCCCAGTTTCATTGCAACTTCCAGCTGACAATACACTTCAAATGCACTCGCATATGAATACGTCAGGAACTGATTTCTTCCTTTCCCCGAATTCCTTCCAAAGCCCTCGGCAATATTCGAAACCACTGAAACCGAAGCACGTCTTATCTGATCGGTCAATCCAAATCGCTCACTTTTGGGGAAACCCTGACTCTGACCATACACCTGAATTAAGAGCTCCATGGCTAATTTATAGGCCGACGATTTCTCAAAGCTATACACAAACCCACCTTCCGAAACAGGTGATTTTTCTCCCTCAGATTTTAAATTAGAATTTTCATTCCTCTCACCGTCAAAATCGAATCCTAAAATAGTATTTATATGTTCATCCATAACACCTCTAACACCATCCCAACCTCCATCCCCCAAAAAATATCTCCCCCATCATCTCACTTTCCCCTACCAAAATTTGCATTTTTCGCAAACCACAAACGAAACAAACAAAACCCAGCGAATAAAATGAGCAATTACCAAACGAACAAAGTGAGCGATACCGAACATACCCCAGCGAATAAAATGAGCGCATACCAACCAATCAAAGTGAGTAATACAGACCAACCCCAGCAAATAAAATGAGCACATACCAAACAAACAAAGTGAGTGAAACCAAAAAAACCGAAACAACGAGCGAAGCGAGTATTCAGCGAGGCGACAGCCGAGTATCCCGCGAGCGTCAGCGAGTATACCTCGAACAAAGTGAGTATATTTGCACTATGTTGAAAAGAATACTCACCCTCATCCTAGCAACTACCGCCTTCTTGAGCCTGCGCGCCGACGAAGGTATGTGGCCATTAACCCTACTACAAAAAATACAAGACCCCATGCAGGCCCGTGGGCTTAAACTTTCAGCCGAAGACATCTACTCCATCAACAACGCATCCGTTAAAGATGCCATCGTTCGATTGATGTCAAACGGACGTATGTTCTGTTCAGGTGAAATTGTTTCCGATAAAGGACTTTTCCTTACCAATCACCACTGTGGTTACGGAGCCATTCAAGAACTTTCAACTCCACAAGATAATATCCTTTCAAACGGATTTTGGGCTAAGTCAACTTCCGAAGAAAGACGTGCAAATTTCCAAATAGGACTGCTTCGTAAAATTGAAGACGTAACCGACCGCGTAACTGCCGGTACTCAAATCAATCAAGACGAAGATGCTCGCAACACCGCCATCTCTATGAATTTCAAAAAAGTTCAAAACGAACTGATAGAGGCTTTAGGGGATTCAAAAAAGAATTACGTAGTAGATATCGCTGTTTTTTACGGTGGAAATCAATATCTAGCGATGTATTACGAAGTTTATCGCGACATCCGTTTGGTAGGAACGCCCCCAGAAAATGTAGGTAAATTCGGTGGAGAAACCGACAACTGGCGCTGGCCCAGACATACCTGCGATTTCTCTATGTTCCGTATCTATGCGAACGGTTCAAACGAACCTGCTGACTTCGACGAAGCAAACAAACCTTATGCTCCAAAACACCACCTACCGGTGAGTCTAAAAGGATATCAAGAAGGCGATTACGCCATGACCATGGGTTATCCAGGTCGCACAACTCGTAATACCTACAGTGAAGGAATCAAATACCTCAGCGGTAAAGAGCGTCCCATGCGCGTGCAGTTGCGTCGCAGCATTATGGATGTTTACGAGACGTACATGAAAGCCGACAAAGACATCCGTTTGATGTACTCAAGTAAATTGGCCCGTTTAGGTAACTATTGGAATAAATTCAACGGAGAGGCCAAAGAATTGTCACGTCCCGATATTTATGCTGCCCGTAAAGCCGATGAGCGTGCTTTCGAGGCATGGGTTGAGAAAAATAACAAACAAGAAACCTATGGAACCGTAACCTCACTTTACGATGAAGCCTATGCCGAGTTAAATAAAATCGGACTTTATAACGTGTATTTACAAGACGGTATCGCCAATAGCGTTCCGATGATAAATGCGCTACGAAGCATCAGCATTTATACGGCATTGAATGATAAGTCAAGCGACCGC
>JALRKL010000071.1 GCA_023268875.1 Bacteroidia bacterium | reverse complement strand
TATGACCGGTTTTAATGTCGGTTGTATTGATGAAATTGACTCATTTAAATTAGAAGATGTTAGTGTCAATGATGGACAAAATCATCCACTCGATCAAAAAAAATAATTTTCTCTATGAGTTCGGTAAATGTTTGTTTTAATAAAGTTAAAAAAGATTGTTTAAAGTTTATTCAATCTCAAGAAACAGCTACTGAAAAATTTAAAGATAAAGAGAAGATGATTAAATCTTTTCTAATCCCCTTAAGTTTTTGGATATCAAGTAAAGCAGATAATAAGAAACCTTATTTTGTAGGTTTAGCTGGGGGACAAGGTAGTGGTTCCTAGCAATCCTGCCGACGCTAAAGGACTTCTCAAAAGTGCCATCCGAGATGAAAATCCCGTTATTTTCATGGAAAGCGAACAAATGTACGGTTTCAAAGGAATGGTACCCGAAGGCGAATACACCATCCCCATTGGCAAAGCCGATGTGGTTAAACTAGGTTCCGACGTTACCATCGTAAGTTTTGGTAAAATGATGTTGCGCTGTCACGAAGCGGTTGCCGCTTTAGAGGCAGAAGGCATTTCTGTAGAGCTAATCGATTTACGCACGGTGCGCCCGATCGATTACGACACCGTAATTGAGAGCGTTAAAAAGACCAATCGTTTGGTAATCGTTGAAGAAGCGTGGCCTTTGGCCAGCATCAGTTCAGAAGTGAGTCATATTGTGCAAAAGCGCGCCTTCGACCACTTGGATGCTCCGGTTCACCGCGTTACGAGCATGGATACATCCCTTCCCTACGCCTCCACCTTCGTAGACGCTTATTTGCCTTCTGTGGAGCGCATCGTAAAAGCGAGCAAATCGGTTTTATACCGCAATTGATATTTGGGGGGAAGCCTTTCACGCCGCAACCTTTATTTAAAATGCCGGACTTTTATGGGACCGGCATTTTTCATTTATAAGATATTCATTCTTTTAAATCATATGAAATTTTACGGCGGTAAATTTTACCGCGTAAAATTTCAAACCCCAATTCCCTTGATACAACATCATATTCGCATAGTCGCAACGCATTGCGTCTCTACAATACACGCACGCGGACCGGGGATTCCGTATCCCATAATTCCGTTCGACCGATTACCCAAAATTCCTGATTCTGCTCGCGCATCAATGTCTCGATTTCGTCGTGCGACCCTTCCGAAAACGTGAATAACAACCCACCGTTCGTTTGTGGATCTACCATCCATGCAAACGAATCGGTATGCACCTGCTGCACTTGCGACTCATACGCATTCCAATTACGCATGGCGTTATCCGGCAATATAAACTGCGCCGCCAATGTTTTGGCTTCCTCAATTTTCGGGATAGACTCCCCGTCGATTTCAGCCGCCAATTCCGATGCCCGCAATACCTCTAATAAATGTCCCAACAAACCAAATCCAGTTACATCCGTCATGGCATGCACCCCCTCTATATCCGCCAAATGGGCACCCACGGTATTCACCTGCGTTACTATTTTATACAAGGCCTCGTTTTGCGACGCATCCGCCAAACCGCGCTTGTGTGCTGCCGACAACATGCCAATGCCCAAAGGCTTGGTAATCGCAATCCAATCGCCCGCTTTCGCCATGGCATTCGTGCGCAACTTGCTTTTTTCCACCAATCCCGTTACACTCAAACCGTAAATCGGATCCCGACTGTCAATGCTATGTCCGCCGACTAAAGGAACCGACACACTTTCACAACAAATTAATCCGCCCTGTAAAACCTGTTTGGCAATTTCAATATCAATTTCATCTATCGGCCAACCCAAAACGGCATTCGCCATGATGGGCCTTCCCCCCATCGCATAAATATCGCTCAAGGCGTTCGCCGCCGAAGCCTTTCCAAAAACTTCCGCATCGTCTACCATCGGCGTGAAAAAATCTACCGTTTGTAGCAAACACATTCCATTGCCTAAATCGTAAACGGAGGCATCGTCGTTCTGTTGGTTTCCCACAAGAATTTGCGGATACAATTTGGTTTGTCCATGCATCCCACTCAACAGATTACCCAATACAGCCGGTTGAATTTTACACCCACAACCACTCCCCTTTGAATACTGCGTAAGCCTTTGGCGATTTTCCATAAACAAAAGTAAGTACATTTTTGCGCTTATCGCCTCGCTTTGGGGGATACGCAGAATTTTCGTGTCTGAGTAAGTACAAGCACCTTAATTTGATAATTATGAAAAACGCCTTCTTTTATCCCGCTACCTTTCTCCTCGGACTTGGAAGCTTGCTATGGTCTTTCAACGCTGCCCCCCAAGCCTTCGCCGGAAAGGAAATAAGCAACCAAGCCTACCAATCTAACGAGGAATTGAATTACCGGGTGCACTATGGAGCCCTAAATGCCGCCGTTGTGCAAATGAGCGTATCCAAGCCCTTGAAAATCAACAATCGCGAGGCCTATAATTTGAAAATCGAGGGACAAACCATTAATAGTTTCAGTTGGATGTTCCGGGTAAGAGACAAATTCGAAAGTTGGGTAGATGCCAAAAGCCATGCCCCTTTACGCTATGCCAAAACCGTTCGCGAAGATGCCTACTACCACCAAGACATTGCGGTTTACAACCACAAAGAAAAATGGCTAAAGAACAAAGAAGGTAAGATTTCCATCACTGATCATACCATGGACGTAGCTTCCGCAATCTACTATATGCGCACTTTCGATTATAAAAACAAAGCCGTTGGACATAAATTCCCTATGGATATATACATCGATAACCAGCTGCATAAATTGAGTGTAAAATACGTAGGCAAAGAAGTAATCAATACCGATTTAGGTAAGGTTGCCTGTATTAAACTCAAGCCCCAATTGGTGGTAGATCGTGTATTTAAAGATCAAGATGCCATGACTGTGTGGGTCAGCGACGATGAAAACCACATCCCCATCCGTATCCAAACCGATATCTACGTGGGATCGTTAAAAGTAGACCTCACCAGCTACAAAAACTTGAAAAATCCCTTCAATAGTTTGAAAGGCTCTTAGAATTCGCCAACAAATAAGCGGGGCACCCGCTGCGAAATACTGGTTAATATTTCATATGAAATGGTCTCGCCCCGGCGGGCCATTTCTTTTATGGAATGATTCGCACCGAAAATCTCCACCCGATCGCCGGCCCCCCACGCAATCTCCGTAACCTCTAACAGGGCCAGATCCATGCAGATATTCCCCACAACCGGCGCCACCT
>JALRKL010000009.1 GCA_023268875.1 Bacteroidia bacterium | reverse complement strand
TCCGAGCGTGAAAATTATCCCATAAAATGATGGTATTCGATGGAAACCAATCGTATCCCTTGCGGGTGTCCAAACTCCACAAATATTGGGTTTTACCTTCTTGAATTTTCGAAGGATCTTCAAAAGGATCTAAATCTAAATGCACGTTGAGCTCGGGCAATTGGTGCACCAAAACATAATTTTGATTGCCCAATTTTTCGATAGAATCTACTGCTTGGAACCATAAATCGCGACCTGGATAGCCGGGAATACTCGATTCGCCAGAGAAACCATTTAAAATTCCTGCACCAGAAATCGCGATCAAAGAGGCTACCGCCGTAGTGATTGTCTTTATTCCTCGATTTAATACACGAATATCCAAAACCATTATGCGGTGAAGACTGTATTGGGCCATTAATGCAGCAACCGGTGAAACCACCACAAAAACACGAATCAATCCGTGCGAACCCATCATGCCCGCATACCAAATAAAACTATGTGCGACGAAATAACCGCCAAACAAGGGCAAAAACAACCAAAGTACGAACTGACTCATTTCATGAGGTGTGCGCTTTTTTATGCGCGAAATCACATAATCAGAGATGAAGAATACCGATAGAGACATTAAAAGCGTTATCCAAAATCCAGTTATCGACTTTTGAGCCTGAATATAATGCCAGAAGGACCCCGAACCAGGATCGAATTTTCCTTCGGATTCAAATTTGAAATACGGATTATGGGATATGAAATAATCCCACTCACCAGAAATTAATGCGGCTAGAATAGCAAAAATAAGCGTTCCTGAAAACAAATACGGAAGGTATTTCCATTTCTGTTTCATTGCTATAAATGGTATTAAAGCCACTACTAATACTAAGCCTTCGGTACGAATTATCGGCAAGAAAGATGCTATTATAAGCGCGGCGGCATATCTATATGAGATTAATAAATAAATCACATAAGAAAGCACCAGTGCATTTGTGGGCTCTGTTAAAGCCGAATAGAAATTGGCCAGAATTATGGGCTGAAGCCCGAATAATAATACCAACATCCACGGGTTACGCATTCCCAATTTGCGACCACTCAAATAGGTAATCCATGCCGTGCCTAATGTAGCGAACATATTGAGCAGATAAATTGCATATATACCCATTTGGGCAAAAGGCGCTGCCAAGATTGTGAAAAATGGCTTTCCCCAAAGATCCAGCATAAGAATAGGATGTTTAAAACTCCAGCGTGCGAACAGATAATGGTTCCAAGAATCTTGTCCACCTGCAGGACCTTCCGCAAAGAGGGCCACCAACACATACAGAATAAAGAGCCAAATTAATGCTAATAATGCCGCACTACTATTTTTGTAAGCCTGGAAGAATCGGGAGAGCATGTGGCGAAAATACGAGAAAAGTCCCAATGAAGGGACTTTTCCAATATTCTTTAATTAAAAAATGATTAATACGTACTGTGAACCAAACGCATATCATTGATGCGCTTTTCGGCATGCTTAATAGCCGCAATTTGATTGTTCAAACCAAGTTCTTGAGCCATACGATTTACATCCAAAATAGTATCGTATATTTTTTCGGTTTGACTCATCGCTATTTCACGAACATAACCATTGTATTCGCTGTATACGTTAATCAAACCACCCGAATTAATCACAAAATCAGGTGCATAAATAATTCCCATTTTCTTAAGCTGATCGCCGTGAATGGTTTCATCTTCCAATTGATTATTGGCAGCACCTGCTACTATTTGGCACTTTAGATTTGGAATTGTTTGATCGTTGAGGATTCCCCCCATAGCACATGGAGCAAAAATATCAACGTCTAATGAAATCATATCTTCAGATGACACCGGTATCGCACCAAAAGCCTCTGAAGCTCTCTTCAAAACATCTTGATTCAAATCGGATATGTAAAGTTTAACACCGTCTTTATGCAAATACTCTAATAAATGCCAACCTACTTTACCAATACCCATAACGGCTGCACTTTTACCACTTAGGCTGTCGTTGCCATACGCTTGTTTAGCGGAGGCTTTTATACCCATGAATGTTCCGTATGCTGTCACAGGTGATGGATCTCCGCCACCTCCCATAATTTCCGGCAAACCAACCACATGTTCGGTTTCCATCTGAACATATTCCATGTCGCGGGTAGTTGTTCCCACATCCTCGGCAGTGATATATTTACCGTTTAAGTTCTCTACGAAACGACCAAATTTACGCATCAAAGCTTCGCTTTTTTGTGTCCTAGGATCGCCGATGATTACGGCCTTAGCACCTCCCAAATTCAAACCCGCTACGGCGGCTTTGTAGGTCATGCCGCGAGATAATCGCAATGCATCGCGAATGGCGTCTTTTTCGTGTTGGTACACCCACATTCTCGTACCACCTAAACCAGGTCCTAAAACTGTATTGTGTATAGCAATGATGGCTTTTAAGCCGGTGGCATTGTCTTGACAAAATACAATCTGTTCGTGGTCGGTAGACTCAAGGCCTGCAAACAAATCGAACTGAGTTGCAGGGGTTGTTTCAAATTGAATATCTCCCATTGAATTAAAGTGCAAAGATAACCCTTTTTGTAATTAAAAAAAGGCATTTTCAATGTGTTACAGTGACACTTACGCCCTTTTAGGCAAAGGTCTCGGGGCGTATTTTTTGCATTCTTTCGCGATGTAATTAATGTGTTCAGGCGTTGTTCCACAGCACCCTCCAACAATATTCACCCAACCCTTTTGCGCCCAGTCGGCAATCACCTTAGACATGTGTTCGGGACTATCGTCGTATTCCCCAAATTCATTCGGTAAACCTGCATTTGGATAACAACTCACATAAACTTCCGAAACTCTTGACATTTCTTCGACATATTGTCGCATCTGATCGGCTCCTAATGCACAATTCAAACCTACACTTAGCAGCTCCCCGTGAGAAATACTATTGTAAAACGCCTCAGTAGTTTGACCGCTTAATGTACGCCCGGAAGCGTCGGTAATGGTACCGCTTACCATCACGGGAATTTCCCAATTCTCCTCCTCTTTTAACGTATTAATTGCAAATAATGCCGCCTTGCAATTTAAGGTATCAAATACCGTTTCTACTAAGATCAAATCGGCACCCGCCTCTACCAAAGCACGTGTTTGTTCGGTATAGCAAGCTACCAATTCATCAAAACTAACACCGCGATAACCGGGATTATTCACATCCGGACTCAAACTAGCGGTTTTATTGGTTGGACCCAAAGCGCCCGCAATAAAAATTTGTCTGTCTGATTCGCTTCTAAACAATTCACGCGCTTCATTAGCCACACGAACCGCTGCAATATTCAATTCCACTACACGATCGCTCATATGATAATCCAACATAGAAATCGAATTTGCATTAAACGTATTGGTCTCAATTATATCAGCACCTGCCCGCATGAACGCCAAATGGATATCGCGAATAATGTGAGGTTGTGTGAGTACCAACAAATCGTTATTTCCCTTCAAAGAATGCGGATAATCTTTAAATTCAACGCCGCGATAATCCTCCTCCGACAATTTGTGTTGTTGAATCATGGTGCCCATAGCCCCATCAATAATCAATATGCGCTCGTTTAAAATTGATTTAATATCCATAATTACCCATTTTTAAATAATAAAAAACATCCTTGAAAAACACCTCTAACATCCCTATTCCATTTTTCGTATTCACCTCCTTAATTATCTCGGGGGAAGTTTCCCCTTTTTCTGGCCTCATCTCCATAAGTACAACGGTGGACATTCGAGCATCCTCGCGGGCATCCTTTTCACCCCCGGTAAATCCCTTTACCCCTGAATCTTTGAAGCAATAACCAACCGGATCGGCATCTCCATTCCAAGCCAACCACTGACAATCTGCATCGTACAAAGATTGGATTGTCTTTTTTTGTATAAACCCGGTTTTATTTCCTGAAAATATTTGTCCAAATTGTGCCTCCAACTCATCTAATCCCAAACTCAACTCTCGCGACTCTATGGTTGGTCGCAATAAAACCATAGCTTTATACTTGTAGGCCACATATAAAGGCAAATCAGCAAATTTCGCGTAGTTATACCCGGCTTTTCGAATTTGCCCTCCGACAATACCTTTGTTTTTAAGAGAGTCTAATAACATCGAAAACCGCTGTTCGCTGTTCAAACTCAATGCTAAACAATGGCTGTGCTTGTTATTTTTGAAATAAACAATATCGCTATACAAAGAAATTCCAGCTTCAGCAGGGTCCTTCATTTGGGCAAATAAAGGAGAACGCGCAACCAAGACAGCCAAAGAATCCATAAATTTAGGTTGTTGAATTCCCGATTCGTCTCTCATTTTCCGTGTTTGAAAATGCATAAACGCTCGAACATCCTGAGGGACAATGACAGGCAGACTACTCCGTGATTTAAAGTTAAAATACAAATAAGCGCCTACTGTGATAACCGAAATGGTCACCAGGGTCATTAACGATAATACAATGCGACGAAAACCTTTATCCTTAGACACCTTACAAAGATAGAATTCTCAACTGTTAAATGCGTATGCCTAACCCTTAATTTATCTGTATGTTGACGGATTCGCGTTGTAATTAATTTATTACTCGATAAATTCAAACATAATGAAAAGACAACAGTAGCGTTCCCTTTGAATAGGATGTCATTATCTATTGGAATACTATCTTAAAACCCCTATCCCCTTTAAATCAATAAAGCCAACTCAGTCTTGAGTTGGCTTTTTATAAAGAGTTTAATCTAATGATTTATGATTTTACCTCGGCAGATTTTTTACAGCAAGCTTTCTTCTCTCCAGAACATTGCTTTTTCTCTACAGATGCCTCGGCAGTTTCTTTCTTGCAACATGCTTTCTTTTCACCAGCAGCACTAGACTTGCATTCTTTTTTCTCAGAAGCGGCAGTGCCTTTTTTACAACACGCTTTCTTCTCTCCGTCTTTACATTCTTTTTTAGCGGTTTTATCGCAAGAAGCTTTAGTTGAATTAGCCTCTTTTTTGCAACATGCTTTTTTACCGTCTTCTGACTTAGAACATTCCTTTTTAGCTACTGCCGGAGCCATTTCTTCTTGAGAAACTGCAACGTTTTCGCTTTTCGCTGCTTGTGTCTCAGTCTGAGAGAACGCGGCACTCGCGAAAGCGAAAGCCACAACAGCAAACATGATTACCTTTTTCATAATAACAAATATATTGATTTTTTTAATAAGTCACACTAAACCCATTCCGCAATTACCGTTTCACCACCGGTGGTTTTTTGATTTAGATTCACTTTTACTCTTGCCTCTAAAGGAAGATAAATATCAATTCGCGATCCAAATTTGATAAACCCGAATTCTGAACCAGCTGTGGCTTTGTGACCGACTTTAGCATAACAAACGATACGCTTGGCTAATGCCCCCGCTATCTGACGGAACAATACGGTACCCTTAGAATGGGCAACTACAACTGTAGTACGTTCGTTTTCTGTAGAACTCTTCGGGTGCCATGCAACCAAATATTTACCTGGGTGGTATTTTTCGTATAGAACTTCTCCCGAAACCGGATAACGATTTACATGCACATTCACCGGCGACATGAATATACTAATCTGGCGGCATTTCCCTTTGATATATTCTGTTTCCTCAACCTCTTCAATAACCACAACTTTTCCATCTGCAGGAGCAATAATGGCATTATCATCTTGAGGGGTATGGCGGGTTGGATTACGGAAAAACTGAACAATTAAAATAAAGAATATCAATGAAAGCACCTCAACGGTAGTTGTATACCATGTTCCTGGTGCTATGTATTCTAAAAGACCATTCAGGCCGACTAACATTAGAAGTGTGACAAAAATTATAGTAAATCCTTCGCGATGTAATGTCATTTACGTTTTGATTAATTAAAAAGAACCTCTAAGTTTAAGTGTAGTTGAAACCTTGTCAAGTGCTACAACGTAGGCGGCAAGACGCATATTGATATTGTACTTTTCTGAAGCCGCGTAGATATTATCGAAGGCCAACTTCATGGCGCGATCGGCTCGGCGATTTACCCGCTCCTCAGTCCAATAATAACCCAAACGATTTTGAACCCATTCAAAATAAGAAACTGTTACGCCTCCAGCGTTGGCCAAAATGTCGGGAACAACCAATATACCTTTTTCATCTAATATAGAGTCGGCTTCTGCAGTGGTAGGACCGTTAGCCCCTTCCACTATTAATTTAGCCCTTATTTTATGCGCGTTTTCCGGTGTAATTTGATCTTCCATAGCAGCCGGAACTAAAACGGTACACTCCAACTCAAGAAGTTCGGTATTACTCACCTTCTCCACTCCTTTAAAACCTTCTAGAGTATGGGTGTCGCTGTTGGCAACATATTCAATTGCCGCATTAACATCAATACCTTCATCGCTGTAGTAGCCCCCAGAGATATCGCTAATGGCAATAATTTTAACCCCCATTTGTTCTATCAATTTCGCGGCTTTGCTACCAACATTTCCAAATCCCTGAACTACACAAGTGGCTTCGGTGGGCTTAATTCCCATTTTCGCAAGTGCACTTCTCGTGCTCACCATTACACCGCGGCCTGTAGCTTCTACTCGGCCTAAAGACCCTCCTAATACGATAGGTTTTCCGGTAACAACAGCCCAAGAGTTCTGCCCCTTGATTTTACTATATTCGTCAACAATCCAAGCCATTTCCTGAGGACCTGTTCCCATGTCAGGGGCTGGAATATCTGATTCAGGACCGAATACCTCTTTCATAGACACGGTATACGCACGTGTTAAACGCTCTAACTCACCCTTACTCATCGCACGAGGATTGCATTTAATACCACCTTTCGCACCGCCATAAGGAATATTTACAATAGCACATTTCCATGTCATCCATGCCGCTAAAGCTTTCACCTCGTCTAAATTCACATCCATACTATAACGGATACCTCCTTTAGATGGACCCAAGTGGTCGCTATGAACTACACGATACCCTTCAAATACTTGAATTGTTCCATCATCCATGGTTACCGGAATGTTAGCCATCACCACCTTATCTGGCACACGCAAAACATTCGCAAATTGCTTGTCCAATCCCAAAACCTCTACAGCCGCATCAAAGCGACGATTCATGCTTTCTAGCGGATTATATCTAGGAGATCCGCCGTTTAATTGAGTTGACATAAAAATGTATCTCTTTGTAATTTACGGGACAAATTTAGTGGAATGCTTATTGTATAAAAAACTATTTTGTCCTTCCGTTCAAAAAGTTGTGCACCCCACTAGTTATAAGCGTATCTTTTTTCTAAATAACCTATATATTAACAATGTGTTAAGTATGAAATTTAGATTTCTTTTTTTTATGAATTTCCTTCCATAAATATGGGCTAACATTACCACACTTAGAGCCAAATTCCAAGACCAAATTAAGTGTGTAAAACGGACACTTTCTATTCTTAAATAAATCCATATTAGGATTAAAACCATCATTCCTAATCCCAATGCATGATGTTGGAGCAATTTTTTAAATTGATTTCGGGCGTGAAATAAATTCCCAAAAGGAGCAAATAAAGCCAATGCAATGATTCCGGGAGCAGATTGAATAACCAAGGATTTCATCTGATAAAATTCCGCTCCGAAAACCCATGTAAATAAAGAATTAGGCAATAAAACTACTGCCCCGATTAATCCTAAAGTTCCCCAGAAACTAAATACAGTAAAACGTAAGGTTATTTCTTCTTGCTTCTCGGGATCAACAAATTGCAGGGCTCGACCGTGAATTATGGTACCCATAGTATTGGCATAAATCCAAATAGTATCAATTACTAATAACGCGTTGGCCAATATACCTGCCGCTGCATCTCCCATCCATCGGGCTGCTACGAACAAAGGAATCCTGTAAATAAAGAACAGTACAATTTGACCTATTTGCGCCCACATCCCCTCATTCCAAGTATATCCTATTGATTCCTCGTGGCTTGTATTTGGCATTAAGAAGGCACCCAATGAAATCAAACGCATCGTACAAACAATTACCCACAAAATCCCACTGAATACCAAAACCATTAGGATTTGATCTATATAAACTACGGATTTAGCCAAAGCAAAAATCAATATCAGTAATCCTACTACCTTCAATCCTTCAAATCCAACGAGCCATTTGTTTTTTTCTACAATATCGCCGCGGCTTTGAAAATAATTCATGGCTACATTTTGCAAAATCAGCACTAAAGACCACGCCAATAACAAACCCAATATCGGACTAAATCCGGTATTAGCCTTTGTTGGATCTACAGAAAAAATATTTAAATAGCTTCCTAAAAGTCCTCCTAAAAACAACATCAATGTCGAAACTAAAAATATTCTAGGAAGAAAACGCCGCAGTCCGAACTTTGAAATCCAATTAGCCAAAGCCGATCCAACGAACATTTCATTCGTCATTAAAAATACCTGAACGTAAAGCAAATAAATACTCAAACTCCCGCGTCCGGCAGCCCCTAATACCTGAGAATAAAGTATCACTGCCGTTAAAGACAGCCCGGCTTTGATGATTTGCCAAATATAGGATTCTATCGGGCGATCATTAGCCATTCAATTAAGATTCTAAACGATCTAAAAACAGTCCAACCGTCGCAATACGGAAATAGGTACTTAAATCTTTTGACGTTAATTGCGGAAATCTAGCAACCAATTTTTCGCGATAATCGCGATTGATCACGGAATCTAACTGCGCGCTCATTACCCAAGCTTCCCACTCTCCTCCCCATTTGGCACTTAATTTAGCCTCTGGCACACTAAATCCTTTCTTATCACGCCTGTTATAAATACAATCCGGCAAATATGCCTTGCTTGCCTCTCTTAAAAGCCCTTTAGACTTTCCACCCTGCATCAATTCATAGAGATATTTTTTACCTAAAACGTTCGCTGGTAAATGTAAATCATCGGCAAACGGGTTACGACTTTCCAACTGAAAAGCCATTCCGTTTCTATCTTCCCATTGCAACATTTGGTATAAACGGCCATAAAACTTAGCATTCACATTAGCCCCATAATATTCTCCCATCATCAACTCTTTTACATTCTCTACCTGGGGGTGCAATTCCATTTCATTACTGTTAATCAGTTCTTTTGTGAAGATATTTCCCCATAAAAAACGATCCATTCTATGCTTCCATTCTTGAGACATATTTTGTCTTAATTTCCTCTTCCACGCCACTTTTTTCAGACGCTGTAAGGAAATCGGCCAATTTTCGGCATGCGGCAAAATCTCATTCTTTTCATTCTGCCAAGCCTGAACATAATGATCGGGGTAACCGCCGTATAATTCGTCGGCACCTTGTCCATTGAACAAAACGGTAATCCCTAAATCTCTTACGCTTTTACATAATTGGAAATGAGCGATATTATTCCAAGCAACAGGAGGGCGTCCTGACTGAAGTACCACATCTTCTATATGGGAAGTTTTAAACGAACTGGTATCCACTCTATGAACCAAGCCACCATTATGTTTGTGAACCGCCTCTTGCCATTTGCGCTCGTCTTCGGGTTCATTTTGAGAAACGATAGAAAATAAATGAAAATCTTCTTTGTCTCCCAAAATGTGTCTCGCTAAGCCCAAAACCACCGCACTATCGAGTCCGCCACTTAAAGCAAATCCAATAGGAACGTCAGCACGTAGCCTCCGTTTCATACTCTCAATCAACAGCGACTCCAGCGGGTTTTCATCACGAATATTCAATAAGCTGGATGGATAAAACCAACGCCGGTGTATAATGCTTCTTAGATTGGGATTCCAACGTAACCAATGTCCGGGTTTTAATGATTCAACTCCTTCAAACCAGTTAACCGCATCCGTCATGCCATGCTTTACGTGCAAGTAAATGGCTTCATCCCTAACATTCTTTACCCCTAAAAATTTCCTCAAACTGCTTTCTTCACTTGAGAAAACAAAAGCATCTTCTCGTTTGGCGTAAAACAAGGGCTTAACCCCCGTACGATCTCTTACGATGGTATAGGTATTCTCATGAGCGTCGTAAATGCTAAAAGCAAAGAAACCGTCGAGTAAGGGCAAGCACTTATCTTCCATTTTTGCCCATAACTCGAGTAACACCTCGGTGTCGGAATCCGTTACGGTATTGAGTCGGTGCTGATGGCGCAACTCAATATAGTTAAATATCTCCCCATTAAATGTTATCCAATAACGACCGCTAGCATCGCACATTGGCTGGTGCGATCGGTCGCCCGGTGCGATAATCGATAGCCGTTGGTGTAGCAACATTCCATTAACGGCCTCACTCAGACTGCCCAATAAAGGCTGTGTGGGAATAAATTGTAAATCTTCGTTATACGACTCCTTTCCCCATAATACGGGCAGTGGGTCGGCATGACGCAACATCAACAGAATACCCGCATCATCCTTCCCCCTATGCTGAATGTCTTCAGAAAAGGTATATATCCACTTTTTCCAAAAGTTTACATCCTTTTCAAAGAGGGTCGATATTCCCGCTATTCCACACATATTTGATTCGAATACGCCATTCTCAAGCCCAATCCAACCGGGTGTGGATGGAATTTTTCTAAGGCTTGTCGCTGAATGAGCACGGAATCAAAGGTTGGATTTTTTACAGTAAATGCCAAAAGCGCATCGTATATCTTTTCCGCCTTTTCCTCATGTGTCTGAAATGGTGGAATTTGTATAGAATTTTCTTCGGAACACATCTCCGACACACCTCCAACTTGAGTTACGATAACTGGCAGTCCAAAACACAATGCTTCTAATATCACACACGGCGCATTTTCAGCATCACTCACCAAAACCAAGGCATTCGCATTTTGATAATATTCCGCTAATTTTTTTGGGGGAAGCCCACCTAAGGCCTTTACTCCCTGCACACCTGCGTATTGGGCATGTGAATCGGAGCCAATCAAAATCAATTCTGTGTTCGGATGTGATTTCCTAAAGACTTCAAATGCTTTTACCAAATCGGATACATTTTTGCGTTTCTCACCGTTACTCACATGTAAAAATCGCAACCCAGAAGAAGAATATTGTCGACTTATTTGTTTTTCGATTTCAGCTACAAAATCCCTATCTAATACATTCTGTAAAGAAATCGAAGGCACGTCACGATTTAAAATAGCGCACATGGAACTATGCAATTTGGATGAGATAGCAACGGACATATCAATACGATTCCACATGTAACGATAAGAAAATCGAAACCACCAGCCCCTTTTTTCGTATGCATCCGGAACATCCTGGCCAAAAATTGCCCAATGTTCGGTTAACCAAAGCCGAAACCGATGGAATGGCTTAAATACAGAAATTGCGAATCCCACTTTATCTGCTGCATGTACATGAACAATGTCCCATTTCATGCGCATCAATCCATTTAAAACCGAGAATACTTTTTTGTAATATAAGACCAAATTTAAAAATCGAACAGGTCCTTTGAATTGCATAACCGGAATAATATGTTCTGATTCTATTCCCTTATTATCAATCGTCCTATTTCCAATTTCGGCCTTTTTCAGATTTAAATTCTCACCTGTTCGTAATTTTGTAGAATCCAACACATCCGGTTTCTTGTCGCCAAAATAATACGTTGCAAAATGATATAACTCTATTGTATCTAATTCCCACTGGCTTGGAATCCGGGTTTCCAAATCGGACCCAAACGTATCCGAGCGGCCTTCAGCAGAAACCGATTTATCGACAAACCGACTGTCTAACACTGCTCTAAAATGCCGCCTCACAAAATTACCCCCGAGGGGGTTTCTCGTATGTGGATACCAACCGGCTAGCCAAAGGACTCGCATTATACAAATATAGGCAGGATATCTGCACCTAAACAAAAAGCCATCCTTTCGGATGGCTTTTTAAGCGGGCGACCGACCGGAATCGAACCGGCGACCTCCAGTGCCACAAACTGGCGCTCTAACCGACTGAGCTACGACCGCCGTATATTGGGTTGCAAAAGTAGTATTTTGTGTGATATTCCACAAATTAAATCTACTCCTATTTCGAAATTTATTTCCCTTCTGACATACCCACGTATTTCAAGAATTCTGCACGTGTTTCGCTTTCCTTGAATTTGCCGTGATAACTTGCCGTAATAGTCGAACTACTCGTATCCTTTATTCCTCTGCTAGCAACACATAAGTGTTTGGCATCCATTACCACAGCCACATCTTCCGTTTTTAAAACCGACTTAAGTTCCTCCGCAATTTGTATCGTTAATCGCTCCTGAACTTGTGGTCTTTTAGAATAGTAATCTACAATTCTGTTAAGTTTAGACAAACCGATTACTTGGCCGCTGCTTATATACGAAACGTGCGCCTTTCCAAAAATTGGAACAAAATGGTGCTCGCAAGTACTGTAAAAATCAATGTCCTTCTCTACCAACATCTCTTCATATTGAAAATTATTTTCGAAAAGGGTTGGTTGGGGTTTATTTTTTGGATCTAAACCTTTGAAATGCTCATTAATAAACATTTTCGCAACACGCAAAGGTGTTCCTTTCAAACTCTCATCGGTTAAATCCAATCCCAATACATGCATAATCTCTTTGAAATGTTTGGCTATCAGTTCGATTTTTAACTGATCATCCATTTCAAATGCGTCTTCGCGAAGCGGTGTTTCCTTAGAACTACCGACATGAGAGTCGCCCATCTCCTCCCAATTAGAGAGTATTTTTAGTTTATTATCCATTAAATTCTACAAAATTACGGGGCGTCTCGTACAAACGCACACTTAAATCGTACGAAGCGTCCAAACGATTTTTTAACTTTTTCCAAATTACCCAAACAATATTTTCCGCTGTTGGATTGAGTTCTTTAAATTCCGGAACGTCTAAATTTAGGTTTTTATGATCAAACGCGTCTGTTACCTCTTCCTCTATAAATTGCTTTAACACTTTCATATCGATAAGGTAACCACTAACCTCATCAACCTCCCCTTCAACACGCACCACTATTTCATAGTT
Source organism: Bacteroidia bacterium (assembly GCA_023268875.1). GTDB lineage: Bacteria > Bacteroidota > Bacteroidia > NS11-12g > UBA955 > VMCP01. Next base: position 42,695 of record JALRKL010000009.1, on the reverse strand, counting down.
GTGTCCGTGATAATTTTGGTTGTTGCACAAACCAAAAAAGGCTTGATTTTCGGCTTCCGTCCATTGAGGCACATGCAAGCGATGTGCTGCATTAAAGTGTGCGGTTCTATATACTGCTACGCGTCTTGACAAAATATTGTTTGCATTGTATAACCACAAAAATCGCTTTTTGTTCATGCATTAAAGACAAATATCCAACAAAACCATAAATATTTCCGAGTAAAATATCCGTTTTGGGGGTAAAAATGTGAAATACTTTTTATTAGAAGCGTGAAAGTGGTGGTATTTTTGTAGCATGAAATTTTTCATTGACACGGCCAACCTTGATCAAATCCGTGAAGCACACGACCTTGGAATCCTAGATGGGGTTACAACCAACCCTTCTTTAATGGCCAAAGAAGGCATTACCGGCGCCGAAGCCGTACTTAAACATTATGTAGATATTTGCAATATCGTTGATGGCGATGTTAGCGCCGAAGTAATTTCTACCGACTTCAAAGGAATGGTTGAAGAAGGTGAAAAATTAGCGGCCCTGCACGAAAATATCGTTGTTAAAGTACCTATGATTAAAGACGGTATCAAAGCCATAGCCCATTTCACCAATCAAGGTATACGCACCAATTGCACTTTGGTATTTTCTCCAGGACAAGCCATCTTAGCCGCTAAGGCTGGAGCCACATACCTTTCGCCTTTTATTGGTCGATTAGACGATATCAATTGGGATGGTATGGAACTCATCAAACAAATTGCTGAAATCTACGCCGTGCAAGGTTATGAGACTCAAATTTTAGCCGCAAGCGTTCGAAATCCATTACATATTGTTAAGGCTGCTCAATTTGGTGCCGATGTGGTAACCTGTCCGTTGAACGCCATCCTAGGATTATTGAATCACCCCCTAACCGATATTGGATTAGCTCAATTTTTAGCCGACCACGCTAAAGCCAACAAATAATTAACCCTCTGGGACTTCCTCATCACCGAGATTTTCCAGTAAATAACGCATATCGGGCATGATTCTATAAATCATGCCCTTATCGCCATCGGTGATGTCTACAAAGTGAAATTTCTCCCCGTCTAGAGATTGTCCCCCGAGCCATTGAAGCTGATATTCAGACTCTGATGAGCCCTCCAACCAACGCTTGATTGGAACCACGCAATAGTATCCCGTTACCAAACCCTTTGGGTCCCGAACTGCGGTAAATGCCTCCAAAGGTCCCGATTCCCATTTGCGGTAGCGTTGCTTATCCTGTGCTTTTGACTTTTTTAACTGATCGATAAACGCAAGATCCCCGCCGTATACTTTTACTACGGTCGGGTGCATGTATTGTACAAACTCAGCAAATCGCGCCTCCCGATAACAATCCATAAACGCTTTTGCGGCCTTTTCAAATCCATCACGAGCGCGTTGCTCCATGTTATCCGACGGCGTTCCCAGGCTTCCCTCCGATAAATCAATATTTTCCTCGGGGGAAGTTCCCTTGCCTCTCGTGCTTTGCTGTAACGTATCGGCAGCGGCTGCATTTGTACTAATTTTTTTATTAGAATCACAAGCAACCAAAGCCCAAATGGCTAGTGTATATAGGTATAGGTAGCGCGGAATATGCATAATATTAGAACGAATTTACGTCTTAATAATTTTTAATAGACATAAGAATCAAAAAAGAGGCCACTCCAATTCCATGGAGCGGCCCCTACACTATTTACCTGTTAAACTTACTTTACTTCTTCAAAATCAACGTCTTGAACCTCATCAGCTGCGCCACCGGTATTACCGGAACTTCCAGCGCCACCCGCTTGGGCACCTGCATCGCCTGCTGCATTCGCATCGCCTTGTGTTGCCTTGTAAAGGTCTTCACTAGCCGCCTGCCAAGCTGTATTCAAGGTTTCGGTATGGGTTTTGATATCCTCTAAATTTTTAGACGCCACCGCTTCTTTCAATTTGCCTAAAGCCTCTTCGATAGGTTCTTTTTTCTCGGCTGGGATCTTATCACCATACTCTTTCAACTGCTTATCCGTTTGGAAAACCAATGAATCGGCGGCATTAACTTGCTCGATTTCCTCTTTGCGCTTCTTATCGGCATCGGCATTCGCTTCTGCTTCTTGCTTCATACGTTCGATATCTTCCTTGCTCAAACCAGAACTTGCTTCAATGCGTATTTTTTGCTCTTTACCTGTAGCCTTATCTTTCGCATATACATTCAAAATTCCGTTTGCATCGATATCAAAGGAAACCTCGATTTGTGGAACCCCACGAGGTGATGGAGGAATTCCATCTAATATGAAACGACCGATTGTTTTATTATCAGCGGCCATGGATCTTTCCCCTTGTAGAACGTGAATTTCAACAGAGGGCTGATTATCTGCAGCGGTGCTGAAAGTTTCGGTTTTCTTCGTAGGAATCGTGGTATTTGACTCAATCATTTTAGTCATTACACCACCCATAGTTTCGATACCCAAGCTCAATGGAGTAACATCAAGAAGCAATACATCTTTTACCTCTCCTGTTAGTACTCCACCCTGAATAGCAGCTCCAACAGCTACTACCTCGTCGGGGTTAACGCCCTTAGAAGGAGCTTTCCCAAAAAATTCTTTTACTAAATCTTGAATAGCCGGTATACGAGTAGAACCACCAACTAGGATAACCTCATCGATATCACTCGCGGTCATTCCTGCATCTTTCAATGCATTTTTACACGGCTCTAAAGTTCCTTTTATTAAACGCTCGGCCAATTGCTCAAATTTCGCACGTGTCAATTTCCGTACCAAGTGTTTAGGTACACCATCGACAGCTGTGATGTATGGCAAATTAATATCGGTTTCTGTACTGCTTGAAAGTTCAATTTTAGCTTTCTCCGCAGCCTCCTTTAAACGCTGTAAAGCCATAGGATCTTTGCGCAAATCAATATTCTCTTCTGATTTAAACTCATCGGCCATCCAATCGATGATTACCTGATCAAAATCATCACCACCTAAATGGGTATCACCGTTAGTTGATTTAACCTCAAAAACGCCATCGCCTAATTCAAGAATCGAGATATCAAATGTTCCGCCACCTAAATCGTATACTGCAATCTTGATATCGCGATTGGTTTTATCCAAGCCATATGCCAAAGCTGCCGCTGTAGGTTCGTTGATGATACGCTCCACTTTTAAACCCGCAATTTCACCGGCTTCTTTTGTGGCTTGACGCTGCGCATCGTTGAAGTAAGCAGGAACGGTAATTACCGCTCTAGAAACTTCTTGACCCAAGTAATCCTCGGCTGTTTTCTTCATTTTTTGAAGAACCATAGCACTGATTTCCTGTGGGGTATATTGGCGATCGCCAATTTTCACTCGAGGAGTATCGTTATCGCCCTTTACCACCTCATAAGGTACACGACCTGCTTCGGCGCTCATAGAACTGTAACTCTCACCCATAAAACGTTTGATAGAGTTAATCGTGTGTTGTGGATTTGTAATGGCTTGACGCTTTGCAGGATCTCCTACTTTACGTTCTCCATTTCCATTGTCCAAAAATGCTACAATAGAAGGGGTAGTTCTACGACCTTCACTGTTGGCGATTACCACGGGCTCGTTTCCTTCTAATACGGCCACACAGCTGTTCGTAGTACCTAAGTCAATTCCAATTATTTTGCTCATGATTATAGTTGCTTTTTGCTCCTATCTTCACAAATGCAATGCCAATACGCAAAATGAGCTTAACGTATGTCAAAATGTCGCAATTTGTCAGTTTTTCGAAAAAAACCGATGGCAAACACGACAAAAAATCCAGATTTATCGAATAAAGTTGAGAGGAGCCGTCAGTTTATTATTCTGTAAGATACCCACACTAGCAGGTTCAAAATTAGACGTACCAATCTCCTGACGGCATCTTGAACCAAAAAGACCCATACCGCCTTCAATGTTGGAATATTCTGCCGTCTTCTGAACAATTCCAATACTTGGTTCATTTACCGAGATATAATCAATAAGATTTTGACTTCCGCCATAATATTCTACAGATACATGCTTAAAGCGCCGAATTATACTTTTCGACGTATCCAGGGAAGACGCTAAAAACTGCATGAACGACTCTCGTTCAATTTGATGTAAAACTGCTGCTGTAGTATTGCGCTGTACCACATAATTGGTAATCACGTTCCAGGTTAAATCTTTGGTTTGAATAAAACCTGTATCATCGCGGTTGTACTCATCAATTTTAACCCGCATTTTGATGTCATACGCATACGAATTCCATCCGGGCACATATGAGATAACAATAAACTTCGCACCCAAGGAAAAAGTAGGATTGGAACTTTTAAACGGCGCTTCAATTCTAGCTTTACGTAAAGTCCACGTTACGGCTTCCACAATTTGTCCCGTGTTCTTACTCTCAACCCTCAACTTGTATGGTTCATTCTCTAATATGGGAGCTGTTGTTTTATACAAGTAATTGGGATTCTCAGCAAAAATCCCGGGTTCTTTTAATACCTCATTAACACGCTCTAATTCAATAAGGGTACCGCTGTTTATATGCAATAGAGTAACCTTGGCATCCTTTATAAATAGGCTGTCTGGATTCTGCGCTACTTTCAAGGCATTTTCATTTTCATTAAGAAATGCCTTATTAATTTTTATATACTGAACGGAATCTAAAGGATCCAATAATCCGTACACCACCAAAATCTCTTTCCAATCGGCATTTATATCTACCTCATTATCGCATGAACTCCAACCCACTATCAAGCATGAGGCGAGCAATATGCCCATCAAAAGATTTTTCTTCATAAAGATACAAAGGTATTGAAAACCGCCCAATAAGGATAAAAAGTAGAACATGCTGCCAATATTTTGACAAAAATGCAGACGATATCCAAAATATTGTCAAATATTGCAGTATCAAACATGAGTGTATATCGCGAAATAAAAAAAGTAACTACGCACGTATTAAGTGAAATGAAGCTCCGTGGAGAGAAAATTTCCATGCTAACGGCTTACGATTATTCCACAGCTAAAATTATCGATGACGCTGGAATCGACGTTATTTTGGTAGGCGACAGTGCGTCGAATGTGATGGCTGGACACGAAACCACCCTTCCTATTACCTTGGATCAAATGATATACCATGCCAGCAGCGTGGTTCGGGCGATTGACCGCGCATTGGTTGTGGTGGATTTGCCTTTTGGAAGTTATCAAGGAAATAGTAAGGAAGCGTTAAACTCGACCATTCGTATTATGAAAGAAAGTGGCGCCCATGCAATCAAGATGGAAGGCGGTGCTGAAATTATTGAAAGTATACAACGAATACTTACGGCGGGCGTTCCCGTGATGGGACATTTGGGACTCACCCCTCAAAGTATTTATAAATTTGGAACGTATACGGTTCGTGCCAAGGAAGAGGAAGAAGCTGAAAAACTCATCAAAGACAGTCAACTACTTCAAGAAGCAGGCTGCTTTGCCTTGGTGCTTGAAAAAATACCTGCTGAATTAGCGAAGCGTGTTGCCCAAAATTTACATATTCCGGTTATCGGTATTGGTGCGGGAAACGGCGTCGATGGACAAGTATTGGTATTACACGACATGCTCGGTATAAACAAGCAGTTTAATCCAAGATTCCTGCGCAGGTATTTAGATCTTTATGGTGAAATTAAAGGGGCGGTTGAGCAATATATTGAAGATGTGAAGAGTACGGATTTCCCGAATGAGAAGGAGCAATATTAATTGTTAATTGTTGCTCATTCATTTTTAATTCATCCTTGCCTAACAAGACTTCTGGATAAAACAGAAGTTCATACCAAACATAAATCAAGTTTGTTTTTTATCGAAATCACCCATTAAAAAAGATAAAATCCCTACCCTCGTGCCTATTATAGTAGTAGTCCATGTGGGGAGCTGGGTTCATTTATCAATATTAATAATTTGATAGGACGCAAAAGCATTTTTCTGATACAAGTGTCTGCGCGCGTTAACTTTGTTAATACCGTTCAACCATTATACCTCTTGGATATCCAAAAAGGGCAATTTGGAGTGCTAAGAATCGGTATAAATACCTAAACGACTTAAAATAAACAAACCTGCAATACCTAAGTTTTGCAGGTTTATCGTAGTTTATATATTTAGCTTATAATACAGCTAAATAAAATAATTGACAATCAGAAATTGACAATTACACTTAACCGAAGTTATTTAGTCGCTGTCAAGCGCATCTTACGACGCGTTGGCTTTGCTTCTTTCTCGGCATCAAATGCTGCGATACCACTAATTTCTTGGTCTACTAGGATACGACCGCAATGTTCACAATCCGTAATTTTCAAGTGGGCGCGAATATCGCTATGACGTTGAGGAGGAACCTTGGAGAAACAACCTCCACAAGAGCCACGAACAATAGCTGCTACGGCAACACCGTTTTTCATATTTTCACGAATACGGTGATACGCGCGGTTATATCGCTCGTCTAATTTTTTAGCAGCGTTTTCGCGGTCTTTGTTTAATTTGTTGATTTCTTCTTCGTTCTCTTTTTCAATCTCCGCTAATTCCTTACGCTTGAAATCGATATCAGCACGACGAGAATCTAAGGCACGTTGTGTAGATTCAAGAACCTCGTTCTTCATTTCGATTTGACGTTGAAAATCTTTGATTTTTTTCTCTGCAGAAAGGATTTCTAATCCCGCGATTTCTTTTTCTTTATCGATAGCCTCGTACTCACGACTATTCTTGATATTGTTCATCTGCTCATCGTATTTCGAAATAGCAGATTGGAAATCTTTGATCGCATTTTTCTTTGCCGCAATTTGTGCATTATACTCGGCAATCTCGCCTTGGATATGCTGCAAGCGGGTTTCAAGACCGGCGATATCGTCTTCTAAATCGGATACCTCCATGGGTAATTCACCTAAAACAGCGCGCAATTCGTCTAACTTGTTATCGATTTGCTGCAATTTCCAAAGGTCTTGTAATTTTTTTTCAACGGTTACGTCCATATGGCTTATTTGTATTGTACTGGGTTGGTATTGGTTTGTGCAAAAATGGTTGCAAAATTAGGGATTTTTTTCGATAAAATCCGCTCGAAGATCTCAATAGTGTATTTTTCAGACTCATAGTGTCCGATATCGCAAAGCAATAGTTCGCCTTCGGCATCAAAAAATTCGTGATACTTGATATCTGAGGTAACGAAGGCATCAGCATTACCCAGCGCCTTTTTTATTAAAAAAGAACCCGCACCCCCACATATTGCAACTGTTTTGATGGATTTATTCTGGGTTTTTGTAAATTTCACAAAACTCAGTTCCATTTTGTTTTTCAAATATTGCAAAAAATCCTCCACGGCCATCGATTCCGGCAGAACCCCCACCAATCCAGCACCTAATTCCTGATACGTATTTTCTAAACGCACCATTTCATAGGCTACTTCCTCGTAAGGGTGTGCCTCATTCATCGCCTGTAATATCCGATATTTGTTCGCATCGGTGGCAACTACCTCGAACTTGATTTCCTCGCTACTGTATCGAACACCCATTTCACCGGTGTGCGGTTTAGCACCTGTAATGGGGCGAAATGACCCTTCTCCTTTTACACTAAAACCACATTCATCATAATTACCAATCTTACCAGCCCCAGCTTGAAACATAGCCGCTTGAACCTCCTGAAAGTTATCTTTAGGTACGTATACCGAAATTCTATTTAACCGTCCCTGTTGAGGTGCCAAAATTCGCGTATCCAACAACCCTAATTTCTCGGCAATTTTTGCATTAACTCCATCGTGTAATACATTGTCAAGATTCGTATGTATGGCATAAATAGCAATACCATACCGAATCGCCAATATTACCGTTTGCTCAACGTAATTATTCCCATTGAGTCGCTTTAGTCCGCTGAATATAATGGGGTGATGTGCGATTATCAAATCACAACCTTTGGTTTTGGCCTCCTCCACTACTTCAGGCGTACAATCGAGACACAATAATGCCTTGTTCACAATATCCGATGCCTTGCCAACCAATAATCCGCTATTGTCATACGATTCCTGCCAATTAGGAGGGGCTACCTCCTCAAATGCCGAAATCACCTCTTTAATTTGTACGCTCATTGATTCAAATTTCAGATAAATCTATGACATTTGTGGCAAATGCTCAAAAAAGCGATTCTCAAAAAAGGAAAAGAAGAAGCCATCACCCGTAAACATCCATGGATATTTTCAGGTGCGATTCACAGTATGGACGCTTGCAACTCGGGAGACTTAATAGAAATCACCGATTATCAAGGTAATTTTTGCGGAATCGCATACAGTGGAACCGGCAGCATTGCCTTGCGAATTTTAAGTTTTGAACGCATAGAAATCAACACCGAATTTTGGGTTCAAAGAATTCGCAACAGTTGGAATTTGCGTTTATCGCTTGGATTGGGCTTGAATACCCCAACCAATGCATATCGGCTGATTCATGGAGAGGGTGACGAAATTCCCGGATTGATAATCGATATATACGAGAAAACCGCTGTTGTCCAAGCCCATACAGACGGCATTTTCGAACAACTTGAGTCTATATCGGAAGCCCTAAAAATTGTTATGGGCGATTCTCTTGAAAGAATTTATTCGAAAAGTAAAGCCTCGATGCACGATAACGAAATTGAAGATGTTTATCTCTTGGGAAGCCCGGGCACAACCATCGCTACCGAATACGGAATGAAATTTCGGATAAACTGGGAAGAAGGCCAGAAAACAGGATTTTTCTTGGATCAACGGGAGAATAGGTCTTTATTAAAGTCTTATGCCGCCCACAAAACGGTTCTAAATACATTTTCATATTCCGGTGGATTTTCTGTGGCCGCATTAGACGGACAGGCAGAAAAAGTAATTTCTGTGGATATTTCACAGCATGCCATAGATTTAGCCAATGACAATATTGCTTTAAACCAGAATCAGGATCGACACGAAGGTATTTGCGCCGACGTTTTAAAATTTCTCACCAACTCAGAAGATTTTTTCGATATCGTGGTGTTAGATCCTCCGGCATTTGCTAAAAGCTTGAAAAAGAAACATGCGGCTACCATGGGATACAAACGACTCAACCAATTGGGTTTAGAACGAGTGAAACCCGGTGGTTTGCTGTTTACATTCAGTTGTTCGCAAGTAATAGATACCGAGCTATTCGAGCACACTGTTCGCGCGGCGGCCATTGAAAGCGGTCGTAATGCGCGCATTCTTCACCGATTATCACAAGGACCGGATCATCCCGTGAATATTTTCCATCCCGAAGGACATTATCTAAAAGGACTGGTGCTTCGAGTATATTAATACCAGATGAATCTAAATATTTAAAGTTGCCTCCTTCAAATTGGGCATCACGGTTCGTTGGTGAAAATCGGGTTTACTTTTGTGCAAGCCGATAGAAAACCCATGCAACGGGTATAAAAACCAAGTTTGGCATCCACACGGCTATCATTGGGGGCATTACATTTTTTACCCCTAAGGAGTTAAAATATTGACTAAAGAAAAGGAAAAATAAAATAACAAAGATTCCAACTGCCAGTGAAACACCTACTCCCCCTCTGGTTTTTCTTCCTGCAACCGAAACCCCTATGGCAATTAGAATAAAGGTACTAAAAGGCGACGCATACCTTCTAAATCGTTCTGTTTCCAAGCCTGGTACATTAGGCGAACCCCGTTGCCGTTCTTGTTTGGTGAAAGCCACCAATTCGCGTTGATTTAAACTTTGAATGTCTTCCAAACGAAAGAAAAAATTGGAAGGATTAAATGGAATTAGGGTATCTAAACTGGGCAATGTTTTTACAATCTGATTTCCGTTAGGTAAGAATTCGCGCTGCGTTACCTGGTCGAGATGCCATGTTTTTTTGCGCCTATCCCAACGTATAAAACGAGCAAATAAGGAACTTTTCATTTCTATGCCCTCATAAGTTTCGAGGGTAATCCCCATCCCCGTGCTATCGTGATTGGCGAAATAGTCCATATACATAATTACACCGGGTTTAATCTGGCGATAGATAGAGTTTCGCGTTTCATCCCAATAATTTCTAAGGTACTTGTATTCGAATTTCACCCGGTCTTTATCGGTTACTGGTATCACCCAAGCATTCAAAAGATAACTTCCCCAAGCAAAAAAAACAGCTACAAACATATACGGCCTAAGGATACGCAATAATGACACACCACCTGCCAAAATTGAGATTATCTCCGTTCTACCCGCCAATCGCGAGGTCATATACAGAACTGAGATAAATATAAATATGGGGCTGAACGTATTAATTAATGTAGGAATGAAACTCACGTAATAAACCCCAATAATTTCACCTATGGGGGCATCTCTTTTAAGAAAATCGTCTAGTTTCTCCGCTACATCAAAAACAATAATAATTACGATAAACAATGAGATAGTAACAAAGAACGTTTTAATGAATTTTAACGCGATGTATTTATCTAATATGTTTAAAGCTCTTTTCATTTACAATCGTTGCGAAAGCTTTTTTACCATCATGGGCTTCCAAGTACTAAAATCCCCTGCTAATATATGCTCTCTCGCTTGTCGCACCAACCAAAGATACAACTGCAGGTTTTGAATACTTGCGATGATAGGTCCCAACATTTCATTAGCATGAAAAAGATGTCTCATGTATGCCAGTGAATAATCAGAGGTTAAAATTGGATCCAGTGGACTAAATTCATTTTCCCACTTTTTATTTCGAATATTGATGATTCCCTCGGTGGTGAAGACCATTCCATTTCGGGCATTGCGCGTGGGCATAACACAATCGAACATATCAATTCCCCGTTCAATACTCTCCAAAATATTCTCGGGTGTTCCCACTCCCATCAGATATCTTGGTTTGGATTTTGGAAGAATGGCCGTGACTTTTTCGGTCATGGCGTACATATCTTCATGTGGTTCCCCAACACTTAATCCCCCAATTGCATACCCTCCTGCTTCATGCTGACAAATATACTCGGCACTTTTAACTCTTAAATCTGGATATACACTTCCCTGAACAATAGGAAATAATTCTTGATGATGTCCGTAAAGGGATTCGGTTTCGTGGTACCGCTTCATACAACGATCGAGCCAACGATGCGTCATGTGCATGCTTTTTTCGGCATAATCACGCTCACATGGATAAGGAGTGCATTCGTCGAAAGCCATGATGATGTCTGCCCCTAAAATTCGTTGCGTATCGATGACGTTTTCAGGCGTAAATTGGTGTTTGGAGCCATCGATATGGCTTTTGAACATGGCCCCTTCCTCGTGAATATTACGGGTTTTAGATAAAGAATACACCTGATACCCCCCACTATCGGTTAATAAAGGTCTATTCCATTTAGAAAAACCATGTATACCTCCCGCCTCTTTGATTATTTCCAAACCGGGTCGTAAATACAAATGATAGGTATTCCCTAAAATAATTTCGGCGTTTATTGTTTCCTCTAATTCCTTCCGAGGAACTGCTTTAACGCTTGCAGCAGTGCCAACAGGCATGAAAATTGGGGTGTGTATTTCCCCGTGGTCGGTTTTTATGATTCCTGCACGAGCGTGAGATTTGTCGTCGGTCTTCTCTAATTGAAATTGAAAGGGCATGCTTTAGTTTTGAGCCATCAAAGTGATGGAAAATAAACGGGGGAAAAGAGCACTCATGGATCCTGAGTAATAACTATTGGGAACTCTTACTAAACCATTTGAAAAGCCATTGGACATTTTCAACTCTATAGATAGGTCAACATAATCCAATCTAAACTCCACACCGGCGCCAAATTCATAATAATAAGTATCTGCCTTGAGCGCAACTATCGGCTTGGTATCACCTATAACCAATCCTTCATTGCTCTGAAAATCATGCGACCAACGCACCCCACCTAGAACAAAAAAGCCTGTGTTATTAGGCATATCAGATCGGTATTTTAATGTCAAAGGAATATCCAAAGAGATGGTTTCAATCGTAATAGTTTCAACGGGCTTGGAAACCCAATTATACTCAATATTACGGTTATGCAATTGTAACATTGTTGCTAATTTCCACTCCCAATTTTTGCGCATACGCATGGCTACCGTTCCTCCGAAACCACCCCCAATTTGCGACTGCGGATTAATCGATTTTAATGAATCGGTTCGCATCCAAAATGCAGGATGAAGCTGCATTTTCATCATAGCTTGAGTTCCACTGAAAGCGATGCCCCAGAAAAATCTTTTTCTCAAGATTCTATTGGGATCTTTCGGAACCGCTGAGGCTGTTTGAAACCAGCAAAAAAGGAGCGCTATGGATATTATTTTACGCAATGATATAAAGTTGCAATCCCAAAGGTAAGGCCTTTGTAAGTAACGTTTGAATAGCCACAAGATTTTGCCACATTCACAAAATCGTCGCCTTCTGGAAACACAGCCACGCTTTCGGGTAAATAAGTATAGGCAGTTGCGTCTTTACTAATTAACCTCCCCAATGGTGGTAAAATATATTTGAAATAGAACCAATATATAGCACTAAACACAGGATTTCTCGGCTTTGAAAACTCCAGAACTACTAGGCTTCCTCCTGGCTTGAGCACGCGTGCCATTTCTTTCATGCCCGCTTCTAAATTTTCGAAATTCCGAACCCCAAAACTCACGGTTATCGCTTCAAAAGCAGCGTCATCAAATGGCAAGCTTTCAGAATCGGCCTGCTGCAATTTTATTCTATCTGTAAGTCCTAATTTCTCCAGTTTCACATCCCCTTTTGATAACATCCCTTTCGAAATATCTATACCAGTAATGTGTGAATCGGCAATTTGGGTCAATTCAATCGCCAAATCTGCCGTACCCGTTGCAACGTCTAGGATTTTTTTAGCGCCAGACTTAGCGACGATTTTACGTACTTTTTTTCTCCACTGAATATCGATACCAAGAGATAAAACGCGATTCAAAAAATCATACCGTCCGGAAATATTATCGAACATTTCCTCGACTTGTTGTTTCTTTGAAGCGTCGGAACGCGGATTGGGTTTAACTGTAGTGCTCAAAATGAACCGCAAATATACACCATAAGTTTCGGCACACCTATAGCACAACTCACCATGCAAATCAAAGATCCAAAATATTTAGGAAGTTGGGAAAAATCAATAGAAATGCCCCACAAAAGCTTACCTGAATTTGCTTTTATCGGCAGAAGTAACGTAGGGAAATCATCCCTAATCAATTGCTTAGTGGAAAGAAAAGAATTGGCCCGTACTAGTTCCAAGCCGGGGAAAACCCAAACACTTAACCTTTATAATATCGACGGATGGATGCAAATATGCGACCTTCCAGGCTACGGATACGCCAAGGTTTCAAAAACCATGAGGAGCAAGTTTAGCAATATGATTAGATATTACCTCAAAAACAGAGAAAACTTATATGCTTTATTTGTCTTGGTGGATCTCAGAATTCCACCACAAGCGATGGATATTGAATTCATAAATGATTGTGGAAATGATGAAATCCCCATAGTGCTGATTGGCACCAAAAGCGACAAACTCAAACCACAGGAACTCGAAGAAAATACCAACGCCATCAAGAATGCCTTACTTGAATATTGGGAGGAGTTGCCTCCGTTCATCATCAGTTCCTCTGAGACACAAGTGGGTCGTGATGAAATCTGGGAGGTAATAACTCAAGCAATTCAACCTAACCAGCAGTAATTATAGGCCCTTTCGATTAAATCATTCATCGGTGTATTTCGGTGATCCAAGGGTCCTTCTTTCAAGAATTCCGAAACTCTTTTTTCAATACCAACCGAAGACTCTATGTTGCGTTGCTTATGCGCTTTCACCCCACACAACCATTCCATTGCCAAAACATATCGGGTATTTTCAACTACCCGTATAAGTTTAGTGGCTGCATTAGCGCCCATAGATACATGGTCTTCTTGACCGTTGCTCGACATGATACTATCTACGGAAGCAGGCGTGCACAACTGCTTGTTTTGACTAACCAGTGAGGCCGCGGAATATTGTGTAATCATACAACCTGAATCGGTTCCAGGAATTTCGGCTAAATAAGGCGTCAATTCACGTTGTCCACTTACCAATAAATACAAACGTCGTTCAGAAATATTCGCTAATTCCGCTATTGCCATTGCCGCATAATCTAAGGTCAATGCCAGGGGCTGCCCATGGAAATTACCCCCGCTTATAACCGCATTTTCCAGCTCGAATACATTGGGATTATCGGTAACAGAATTCAATTCTGTTTCCCAAACGGAGAAACAATGATCCAAAGCATCATAACTGGCCCCATGAACTTGAGGGATGCAACGAAAACTGTAGGGATCTTGAACTTGTTTCTTGGGAGTTTGTGTACGTTTTGACCCGTCTAATACCTGACGAATTTCGGCCGCGGCTCTAATTTGTCCATTATGTGGGCGCACATCGTGAATAGCCGGATGAAACGGTTCTATTCTGCAGTCGAATGCATCGATACTTAACCCTGCAATCCACGGCAGTTGTGCCTCAATTGCTTCAATTTTTTTATAAGCCAATAAGGCATGCGACATCATGAACTGCGTTCCATTAATTAAGGCTAGTGCTTCTTTTGGATCTAATGTAATGGGACTTAGGCCCACGGTATTGAGCCAGACTTCCGAATCCAAAATTTCACCAGCAACACGCACACGCCCTTTACCAATTAACGGCAAGCACATCTGCGACAGAGGCGCTAGATCGCCCGAAGCCCCCAAAGACCCTTGCTCGTTCACACATGGTATAACATTATCGTTATACATCAGTGCCAATCGTTCAAAAACCAGTGGACGAATACCGGAATATCCTTTACTCATATTCAATAACTTCAACCATATCATGGTTTTAGTTAGTTCTTCCGACAATAATGCTCCCACACCTGCAGCGTGTGTTATCAATAAATTTTCTTGCAGTTCGTTCAATTCAGAAGCCGAAATTTCTACATTCTGTAAAGAACCAAATCCCGTATTAATTCCATAAACAGGTGCTTTCGCATCTGACAGATATCCATGTAAAAAATCCACGCTTTTTTGCATACGATTCCTAACAACTTCGGTTAATTCAACCGGTTCGGCCATTGCCTTCCAAACCTCGTGTATAAAATAATAATCACGCATTTTGTAATACTTCTAATAATGAATCTTGTGCAGATTCCTGTTGACTCCCACTCTTTAAATCTTTAATTGATATGGTTCCGTTTTCAAGTTCGGACTCTCCTAAAATTAGCGCAAATCTCTTCTGAGTAGCATTTGCATAATCTAATTGTTTCTTAAGTTTCACCGAGCCTGGATATACCTCTACTTGAATCCCTTTTTTTCTCAAAAATTTAGCAATCTCAAATGCCCTAACTTCTGCGCTCTCTAACATCGAACAAATTAAAACGCCGTGCTCTACAGCCTCATTTGATGTATCATCGCATGCCTCTAGGGTATCGTAAATCCGGTCTAATCCAAAAGAAACGCCCACTCCTGAAACGTCTTTTAAACCAAAAATCCCTGTTAAATTATCGTAACGACCACCGCCACCGATACTTCCTATTTTAAAATCTTTTGGCAATCGTTTATCGTTCGGGACAACCTCAAATACACACCCGGTGTAATAACTCAAGCCTCTTGCCAACCTCAAATCTAATTTAACTTGTGGGAAATCTTCAAGTAAATCCCATAAACGCGTAACCGATTGGATGCCTTCTTCAAGATGTTCATTTTGAATTTCTTCAATACTCCGTATACCCGATAATACATCGTTAATATTACCGAGATCTGCTATTTCACACCATCTATTCCAAGCCTCAATCATATGGGTTAATTGCCGCTGCTCCAATTCTTTTGCAACTCCGTCTTTCCCAATTTTATCAAATTTATCTATGGCTTGCATGAAAGAGTTCCAGGAAGCCTCGCCTCCAGATAAAGGTAAAAACGCATCTAGAATTTTGCGGTGGTTTATTTTAATTTCCACACCAAGTCCGAGTTCTTCAAAAACCTCAGCGTACATCTCAACCAGTTCCGCCTCTGACAACAAATGCTTACTGCCAACTATATCAACATCACACTGCCAAAATTCTCGATAACGCCCTTTTTGAGGCCTGTCCGCCCGCCATACGGGCTGCATTTGAAATCGTTTGAAAGGGAAATTCAAATTACTCCGGTTCATTACAACGAAGCGAGCTAATGGAACAGTTAAATCGTAACGCAAACCACGTGATGCTATTTGCGGTGTAATCTCGCTGTAGTTTATTTGCTGAAGCGATTGCTCAGTAACTTTTGACAGGTATTCTCCTGAGTTTAAAACTTTAAACAACAACTGATCTCCTTCATCACCGTATTTCCCTTGCAGCGTTGTGAGGTTTTCCAAAGCCGGTGTTTCTATTCCAACAAATCCGTGAAGCTTGAAAACACGCTCCATTACATTCATTATTGATTTGCGTTTTTGATACACTTCGGGGCCAAAGTCTCGCGTTCCCGATGGCAGTGATGGCTTTTGCATGTGCAAATATACACAAAGCCCCACAGAGGATTAATCTGTGGGGATGTTCATTTTATCTTTGAATTTGCAGAAAACGCAAAAAAAGTTCAAAAAGTTCAACTCCGCTTTTAGCGTTAAGGCATCAGTTTTTTTAGTTGAGCTTCGAGCTCGTCCTCCGCACCTGGAGTGTAACCCTGATGTGAGTATACAATCTTTCCTTGTCCGTCGACGATATACGTCATAGGAGGGTTATTAACGTTCATGGCTCTGGCTAAATCTTGATTTTCATCAAGGATAATTTCATATTGCCAACCTTCACCCAATACTTTTGGCTTTACTTTCTTCACATTACGAGAATCATCTATACTCACAGCCACCAACTTCATATTATAGGTTTCTTGCCAATCCTCATAATATTGATCAATCGCTTGAAGCTCTTTTATACAAGGACCGCACCACGTAGCCCAAAAACTAATTACGGTAATTTTACCCGAATCGATAACTGTAGAAAAATCGACATTTTCACCGTTGATGTTTTTAACATTTACTGAAGGAACGGTTTGCGCCGATAGGGCAGTACCAAAAGAGGCGATAAATAAAAAGAGGTATTGTTTAATTCTCATAGTACAAATTTAGTTTCTTTCGTTTTAGTTAAGGCAATTTTCATGCCATATTCAATTCTTCCGGGCTTGGTATCCGACCGTTTACTTCAATCTTAACTCCTCGCACTCCCGCATTCTCAGCACACACAATGTCTCGGTCTTTATCCCCAAAAAATATACTTTTATCGACCTGAATGTCAAAACGGTGAATGGCCTTTTCGACCATCAAACTACCTGGCTTTCGGCATAAACACTTTCCCGAATAAGCTTCGTGATGAGGACAAAAATAAAATGCTTCTATTCGGAAACCCGCTTCTATGCATTTACCCTGTAAATACTGGTGCATCGCATGAACGGCGTTATCTTTATATAAACCCTTGGCTACACCTCCCTGGTTCGTGATTACGATAAATTTATATCCCAAATCCGCCCATTTTTTTGCTTGAGACATAAATTGAGGTAAAATATGAAATTCCTCTACCGACCGGGTATAATCACCCGGATCGTGGTTAACAACGCCATCGCGGTCTAAAAAAACAGCTTTCACACCTCAAAAGTACCCAAAATATGCCGAAAAGAATCCTTATTTTTGCTCTTCGCCGTTATGCAAACTGTGCCATATTTGGTTATTATACCAACCTACAACGAAATTGAAAACATCGAAAGGATGGTCCAAACCGTCATGGCCCTTCCCAAAAAAATAGATCTGCTTATTGTAGATGATGGCTCCCCCGATGGAACAGGTTCGAAGGTTAAAGAAATGCAGACTACTTTTCAAAACCGACTGCATATATTAGAACGAACCGAAAAAAACGGATTAGGAACGGCGTACATTGCTGGATTTCATTGGGCATTAAAGAGAGATTATCAATTTATCTGTGAAATGGATTGTGATTTTTCTCATCCCGTCGATCAACTTCCCAAACTGATTGAAAAATGCGAAAGTGATGCAGATGTTTGCGTTGGATCTCGTTATGTAGGCGGTGTGGTAAACGTGGTTAATTGGCCAATGGGGCGTGTTTTAATGAGCTATTATGCATCGAAGTACGTGCAATTCATTACAGGTTTAAATATTGCCGACACGACTGCTGGATTTGTTTGCTACCGAAGAAATGTGCTCGAAACTATAGGTATTGATGATATTAAATTCCGGGGATATGCCTTTCAAATTGAAATGAAGTTCCGATCTAAACGCAAGGGATTTACCATTGCCGAACACCCCATTATTTTTACCGATCGCACCGCAGGAACTTCGAAAATGAGCACCAAAATATTTCGTGAAGCTCTGTTCGGTGTTTTGGAATTAAAACTTAAAAGCCTCATAGGCAAGCTATAAAATTCGAAAGTGTTTAGGCCTTAACGTTATAGCCATTACCGATATCTCTTGTTATTGCTTACTAGGATTCAATACGAATCTAAAAATGATTCACATAACCTAAGTCAATTATTAGATTCTTAAAGTAACCAATCGATTGCTACCATTACGAGCAATTTCAAAAATGTTTACATTTAAAATTTACACAATAATCTTTATCTTGCCTTTTCAACAACAAAATCATTATGAAAAAGAATCTACTAATTTATGCTGTTGCAGGGTTATTTTTAGCATCTTGTTCTAGCACAATCGAACGCAATGCTACCGCTTTTGGAGGCGGTTGGGGAATGTCACAAAAGAAGGTATCCCTTCAAATTAAAAAAACGGAAAACCCAACAAATGCCGAAAAGCAGACGGTTGAATCTAACACAATTTTAGTAAATGAAGAAGTTACCGCTCCTTTGACCACTGATACAAAAGCAGCCGATATAACTCGAACCAAAAAAGTGATTTTTGCATCATCGGAGTACAAAAATCTTAATCTAGTTGAGAAGGCACTCGTAAAAAAAGCCGTAAAGCAAATTGAGGCCAAAGAGGCCCAAAAGCCTGTTAAAAAGAACGAAAACACCCTACAAGAAAAAGCGAATGGAGGCGGACTAGACGATAACGAAATGTTGATCGCCGCCTTGTTGTGTATTTTCTTAGGCGGTTTAGGTATTCATCGTTTTTACCTCGGATATACCACTATCGGTATTATTCAACTGTTAACCGGTGGAGGTTGCGGTATATGGGTTATTATTGACTTAATAAGAATATTAACAGGCGATTTAGGACGTAATCCCAACGCTAACTAATCTTGAATACGATTAAACAAATTAGACTAACGACAAGAACCCTTTATCGGGTTTTTGTCGTTTTAATACCTTTCGTATTGCTAATTCTACCTGCCGATCTATTTGATACAGGCCCTACAATATGCATTTCAAAATTGATAACCGATATCGACTGCCCCGGTTGCGGCATCACAAGAGCCACACAACACGCTCTGCATTTTGATTTTAAAACGGCATGGGAATACAACAAA
The DNA here is from genome assembly GCA_023268875.1 of Bacteroidia bacterium. Taxonomy (GTDB): domain Bacteria; phylum Bacteroidota; class Bacteroidia; order NS11-12g; family UBA955; genus VMCP01. The sequence goes on along the minus strand of JALRKL010000009.1, from coordinate 23,280 downwards.
CTCATATTGATAGTGGGACCTTTGCTCCTTTGGTTCTATATCCAAGAAGTCAAAACTTCTTACCACTATTTCTTCTCAAAAAAAACGCACAGTGGTATCACTAATTAAATTTAGACTTCCCGAATATTCATCCATTGCCTGTCAAACAGAAAATCAACTATAAAGGAAATAAGAGGCATCGATCAAAGAATTTTCTCGTGTATGAGAACCGCTAACGCTCAGTTTTTTTCCATTCAAAAAGTGACTAGAAAACACGACCCCAATTCAGGCTGGGTCAAGTGGCAAAATCATAATTCACGATTCATAATTCATAATTCAAAATTTAAACCCTATTTTTGCGGCTCATTAATCATGGAACCCGAACCTCGAAGTTGTTACTCCAATGATGCGCGTTTACCACAAACGACAAACCCGCGTGCACAAAGTGCAAAATTTGTCTCAATTAGAGACAACAGAGGGATTGGTATGGATTGACCTTCAAAATCCGAGTCCCGCTGAAATTGCCGATGTCGAGGCCAATTTCGAATTCAAATTCCAATCACGGCAAGAACAAATAGAAATCGAGAGTTCGTCTCGTTATTTTGAAACCGACGACGAGATTATTGCCAACAGTAACTTCCTGCAATTCAATTCTGAACACAACCAATTTATATCTAATGCGGTTTCTTTTATTCTTCAAGACGATATACTTTTTACCTATCGCGACGCCGATCTCACGGCCTTCTCCGATTGCGTAAAGAAAATAAAAGGAACCGGTCGATTCTTTCATAGCGGCAAGCAAATTATGGCAACACTACTAGAGGTAGGTGTTGATAACGATGCCGATCTTTTAGAAACCTTATCCCGCCAAGTAGCCGAATTATCTAAGGTTGTTTCTTTCGGGGGAAATCCAGACGAACACCTCATCCTAAAAATTTCGAGAACACAGGAAATGACGATGGAAATCCGACAAAACGCAGTGGATAAGCAACGAGTACTTTCGGCAATTTTAAAAAGCAAAGAGTTTGAGGGGGAAGACTACGAACGACTTCGTATCGTAATTAAAGATATTAATTCGTTGATTGATCATGCCAATTTCACCTTTCAACGATTGGAGTATTTACAAAACACCTTCTTAGGTTTGGTAAATATTGAACAAAATAAGATTATTAAAATTTTTACGGTTGCCAGCGTCATATTTATGCCCCCTACCTTGATTGCCAGTGTTTACGGAATGAATTTTGAATTTATTCAGGCTTTTAAATGGAAATATGGGTTTATTTATGCTATTGTATTAATGATAATTTCCTCAGCAGGCACGCTTTATTTCTTCCGAAGAAAAAAATGGCTTTAAACCATTTTCGCGATTGGTTGTTGAAAGAATATGAGGAATGGGATTTTGGGCGGAATAGCAGTTGTTTTATTTATTTCTGCCACTTTTACGAACCTTAAGCCGATGGATTTAATACGGGATACCTATAAAAGAGCCCTCAAGGAGTCTGATTCCGTAAAAAAGCTGAAATCATTAACTAAAGATAAAAGCGATGCGCAGTCTATAGCTTTTTATGCTATGGCCCTGGCCTTTGAAGCCCGCGAAACGAGTTGGGTGCCAACAAAATTAAGTTTGGCCAACGACGCATATGAGCAACTAAACAAAGCCGTTACCGCCAATCCGAAAAACTTTGAAATACGGTATTTACGCTTTAGCTTTTCTTGCGAGGTTCCAAGTATGCTAGGTCTAAACGACCATCTCGCAGAGGACAAAAAATTCCTTTTAGAAAACGCAAAGACAGGCGAGTATTTGGCGGATATCATGAAAAAGTATTTCCAAAAATCATCGTGCCTAAGCGAATCTGAAAAACGCTTAATAAATACCCGCCTCTAATTAACCCTAGCGGTTTATCGCAGCAATTCCAGGCAATTCCTTGCCTTCAAAATATTCCAGTAGTGCTCCACCACCGGTACTTACGTAACTTACATTATTTTCAAAACCAAATTTGTAAACGGCGGCAGCACTGTCCCCACCTCCGATTAAACTAAATGCTCCATTTTTAGTAGCATCGGCAACAGCCTGAGCAACTGATTTAGTACCGTTCTCAAAGGCCTGCATTTCAAAAACTCCCATTGGACCGTTCCACAAGATGGTTTTGCTGTTCAATAGAACTTCCCGGAAGTTTGCAACTGCTGAATTTCCGATATCTAAACCCATCCAATTGGGTTCGATTTCGTTACTTAGAACATTTTGCGTATTTGCATCGGCCTTAAATGCATCCGCCATCACCGAATCAACGGGCAAATGTATTTTCACCCCTTTCTCCTCCGCTTTACGGATGATTTGTAAACATGTTTCCAAACGATCTTCCTCGCACAATGAAGATCCTATTTGTCCACCTTGCGCTTTAAAAAATGTGTAAGCCATACCGCCGCCAATAATAATATTATCAGCTACGTTTAAGAGGTTCTCAACAATTAAGATCTTATCCGAAACCTTCGCCCCACCAACGATAGCCGTTAGAGGTCTGTCGGGAGATTTCATCACCTTCTCTGCGTTCTCAATCTCAGCTGCCATAAGTAAACCAAATGACTTCTTTTGAGGGAAAAACTTGGCAATTACTGCAGTAGAAGCATGTTCTCTGTGGGCCGTTCCAAAAGCATCGTTTACATAAAACGTTCCAAGCGAAGCCAATTTAGATGCAAATTCTTCATCTCCTTTGGTTTCTTCCTTATAAAAACGAAGGTTTTCCAAAACCAAAACTGCACCAGGTGTTAAGCGTTCTGCTTTTTCTTTAGCTTCGGTGCCGATGCAATCTTCTGCAAAATCTACTGTTACTCCCAACAACGTCGATAATCGCGCTGTAATATGACCGAGAGAGTAAGCCGCTTCCGGACCATTTTTTGGGCGACCTAAATGACTCATAATGATCACAGAGCCACCCGTATTTAAGATGTGTTTGATACTCGGTACAGCAGCGCGAATTCGCGAATCGTCGGTAATTTCAAAACTAGCATTTAAAGGCACGTTGAAATCCACGCGCATTACAACTTTTTCTCCTTCGAAATTTAAATCGGTTAACTTAGAGCTCATGATTATATACTTTTGAGTAATTGTTTCATTGAAGTTTCACTCTCGATAATTCCCCTTAGGTCGTCTATCGAAACGCGTTTTTGTTCCATAGTATCTCGGAAACGTATGGTTACATCGCCTTGAATCAGGCTATCGTGATCAACGGTTACACAGAATGGTGTTCCTATGGCATCCATTCGACGATATCTCTTTCCTATACTGTCTTTGTCTTCAATAAAAGTATTGAAATCAAACCGCAAATCTTCGTAAATCTTTTGAGCCAACTCCGGCAAACCGTCTTTTTTCACCAAGGGCAAAATCGCACATTTAATGGGCGCTAATGCAGGTGGCAATTTCAACACTGTGCGGGTATCGCCATTTACTTCTTCTTCTTGTAAGGCTTCGGATAAAACAAGTAGAAATAATCTATCTAAACCTATAGATGTTTCTACGACATAAGGGATGTAACTCTCGTTTGCGTCGGCATCAAAATAGCGCATTTTTTTACCGCTAAATTCTTCATGTTGAGACAGATCAAAATCGGTGCGTGAATGTATGCCCTCTACTTCTTTGAATCCGAATGGAAATTCGTATTCAATATCTACGGCGGCGTTAGCGTAATGGGCTAACTTTATGTGCTCGTGGAATCGCAATTTTGCAGAATCTGTACCTAACACTTTATGCCAACGCAAGCGCCACTGTTTCCAATACTCGTACCATTCTAGCTCAGTTCCGGGCTTACAGAAAAACTGCATTTCCATCTGTTCAAATTCTTTCATACGCATAATGAATTGTCGAGCTACAATTTCATTGCGGAATGCTTTACCGGTTTGAGCGATGCCAAAAGGCAATTTCAATCTTCCGGTCTTTTGAACATTCAGATAATTCACAAAAATACCTTGAGCCGTTTCTGGACGTAAATACAAAGCATCTTCTCCCCCCTCCAAGGCATTCATTTGAGTAGAGTACATTAAATTAAATTGACGAACATCCGTCCAATTTTTTGATCCGCTAATCGGACAAACGATACCCTCGTTTTCAATTAGTTCTTTAATTTTATTTAACTCGCCCGATTCAAGCGCTTCTTTTAGAATTTGATCCATAGCATCGATGCGGCTCTGATATTCAAGTACTCGTGGATTGGTGGCTCTAAATTGCGCCTGATCAAAACTTTCGCCAAAGCGTTTCTCAGCTTTGCTAATTTCTTTATTGATTTTCTGACGAATTTTTTCTTGGTGATCCTCTATTAAAACATCAGCTCTATAGCGTTTCTTACTGTCTTTATTATCAATCATTGGATCGTTAAAACCATCCACATGTCCGCTTGCCTTCCAGATTTTTGGGTGCATAAAGATAGAGGAGTCCAAACCCACAATATTGGCGTGAAGGCGCGTCATTGAAAGATACCAAAACTGCCTTAAGTTATTTCGCAATTCCACTCCATTTTGGCCATAATCATATACTGCAGCTAATCCGCCATATATATCGCTACTTGGAAATACAAAGCCATACTCTTTGGCATGTGAAATGATTTTTTCGAATAAATTATTTTCAGACATAAAATGATCGTCGCAAAGATAGTTTTTTGTTCTCGAAGCGTTTGTACGGCTTGCGAAAAGTCGTACATTTGATTGAAACTTTTATGGGAATTGCACATTTAATACTCACACACCCTATTTCAGTTGCAGTTGTGAGTTTTTCCTTAGGAATCGGCATATCTTCGACCGTTTGGAGGGCAAGAAAACGCAAAGTTTTAAAAAATCTCGAACGCTTAATCACCAATGAGGAAGCCGAATATGAAACTACGGTAAATCCCAAGGCACAAGATATAGAAGACGGATTTCGGACCTTATTTATAGCCCGAAAACAAGAGTTGCAACGATTACAGCAACTGGAAACTTATCGCCGCGACTATTTAGGGAATGTGGCCCATGAATTGAAAACCCCGCTATTCTCAATACAAGGGTATATCGAAACGGTTATGGATGATCCGGATTTAAGCCCTGAAGAGGTTAATACCTTCCTCAAAAAAGCGAATAAAAACGTAGACCGACTGGGACAATTGGTAAACGACCTCGACGCAATTACGAAATATGAAAGTGGTGTTTTAAATATTGAATCACAGTCATTCAATATCATGGAACTTATTCGAGAAGTGATTGAAGAATTAGAAATCCAAGCTTCCCAAAAAGAAATTCGGTTATTGGTACAGAGTAAAAGCGAAACCAATATGGTATTCGGCGATCGCAAACGCATCCGACAAGTATTGGTAAATTTAGGCTATAACTCGATTAAATATGGAATTTTAAAGGGTACAACGAACTACAAAATTTTTGATACCGGCATAAAAATCATAATCGAAGTCGCCGATAATGGAATAGGCATTCCATCGGAACACGTGGGTCGAATTTTTGAGCGTTTTTACCGGGTAGATGCACACCGAAACCGAGAAACAGGTGGAAGTGGATTGGGGTTAAGCATCTGCAAGCATATCATTGAAGCGCACGGCGAGCAAATAAAAGTTATGAGTACCGTAGGTGCAGGGTCTTCATTCACATTTGCTTTGCCCAAACCGGCCTAAACATATAAAATGTTGATATTTTGAACTCAACCCAAGGGCGGGTCCTGCCTATTTTTGTATAATGATGCAATGGCCCGACCAAAGACCCGCTGACGATATCCCCCCATTTATTGATTCACTTAATCCCAGTCAACGCGAAGCCGCGTTAAACACAGATGGGCCTGTGATGATAATTGCAGGGGCAGGCTCGGGCAAAACAAGGGTTCTTACCTATCGCATCGCCTACATCATGCATAAGGGTACCGACCCTTTTAATATTTTATCCCTTACGTTTACCAATAAGGCTGCGAAGGAAATGCGCACGCGTATCGAAAACCTAGTGGGGGCTGAAGCTAAAAACCTTTGGATGGGAACCTTTCATAGCGTTTTTGCTCGAATCTTAAGACAAGAAGCCGATAAACTTGGGTATCCTAGCAATTTTACGATTTACGACTCAGACGATTCCAAAAGTTTGATTAAAGCCATCTTGAAAGAGATGCAGATTGACGATAAGGTTTATAAACCCTCTTTGGTATTAAGTCGCATATCCTTAGCGAAAAACAACTTAATGGGTGCCAAAGACTACCTGAATAACGAAGAGTTAACCAATTCCGACAAAGCCGCTGGCCGACCCAAATTCGGGGAAATTTTCAAACAGTATACCAGTAGATGTTTTAAAGCCGGAGCGATGGACTTCGACGATATTTTGGTAAATACTTATTACCTTCTGAATCAACATCACGACGTTTTGAATAAATGGCAACACCGCTTCAAATACATCATGGTCGATGAGTATCAAGACACCAACCATGTACAGTATATGATCACCAAACAATTGGCGGCCGTGCATCAAAACATTTGCGTGGTTGGAGACGATGCCCAAAGCATCTATGCGTTTCGAGGTGCTAATATTCAAAACATCCTCAACTATGAGAGAGATTATCCCGAGGTAGCCACCTTCAAATTAGAGCAGAATTACCGCAGCACCAAAAACATAGTTAATGCAGCCTCAAGTTTAATAAAACACAATAAGCATCAGTTAGAAAAAGAGGTTTGGACGGCAAATGAAGAGGGTGAAAAAATAAAAGTATCGAGAAACCCGTCCGATTCGGATGAAGGCCGTAGAGTAGCCCAATTGATTTTTGAAGACAAACACCATCTGCATCTGCCCAATAAAGCATTTGCCATTTTATACCGTACCAACGCACAAAGCCGTTCTATTGAGGAAGCCTTGCGAAAGCAAGGAATAGAATACCGTATTTATGGGGGAATAAGTTTTTACCAAAGAAAAGAGGTAAAAGACATGTTGGCCTATTTGCGTTTGGTAATTAATCCACAAGATGAGGAAGCCTTAAAACGCATCATCAATTATCCCGCACGTGGAATCGGCAACACTACGATTACCCGATTGGTTTATCACGCGAATGAGAAAAATATTAGTATTTGGGATGTAATAAAAGACATACGAAAATATCCAGATATTGGAGCCAGTTCAGCCAAAGTGGAACAATTTGGCATGTTAATAGACAGTTTTCGTTCTAAAGACAATAGTAAAAATGCTTATGAAATTGCCGTTGATGTAGCAAAACGATCTGGCATGTTGAAAACCCTTTTCGATGATAAATCACCCGAAGGCCTTTCTAAATATGAAAACATAACGGAATTTCTTAACTCGGTGCAGGAATTTGTAGAAGATGACGAAAACGAATCAGAAAAAACACTCCCAATGTTTTTGGAAAATGTGGCCCTTTACACCGACGAAGACAGAACCAACGACCCAAATAGAGATTGTGTTTCTTTAATGACTATCCACGCCTCTAAAGGTTTGGAATTCCCCATAGTACATATTGTAGGACTCGAAGAAAACCTGTTTCCTTCACAAATGGCCCTAATGAACCGAAATGAGATTGAAGAGGAACGTCGTTTGTTTTATGTTGCCATTACAAGGGCCGAACAGCGCCTTTATCTGAGTTTTGCTACAAGTAGATTTCGACACGGAAATCTATTACACTGTGAACCCTCGCGGTTTCTTCAGGAAATCGATGGAAAGTATTTAGACATAGCGGCCAATAGCATGCAAGCTCCGAGTATGGCACAAAGGTTCCATAGAGAGCCTTCGGTGAGCAGTAAACAACCCTTACAAAAACCCAAAGTTTATACCACACCTCGACCAACGCAACCCCTACCCCCTGTTGATCCTGATTTCACATCTGGTGATATAAGCCAATTAGCGGTTGGTGATAGGGTGCAACACCAACGTTTTGGCACTGGAACGGTGGTCGAAATGGAAGGTGGAGGCGACAATAAAAAGGCCAAAGTACTTTTTGATCAAGTAGGTCATAAAACCTTGGTATTGAAATTTGCTAAGATGAAAATTATTTAAGTCTTTACATCCGATTAAAAAGGGAATATGCGGATTATTTAAAAATTCAAAGAATTCATTTATCTTTGCACTCCCGTTTTGGAGAAGCGGGACCTCTTGTGAGGTAAACAGTTAAATAAAAAAACATGGCTACAAAAATCAGATTACAGAGACATGGTAGAAAGAAAAGAGCTTTCTATCACATTGTGGTGGCGGATTCGCGTGCTCCGAGGGATGGCCGTTTCATTGAAAAAATTGGAACTTACAACCCCATCACCAATCCTGCAACCATCGACTTAGATGTTAACAAAGCAACCGAGTGGTTACTTAAAGGTGCGGAACCTACGGACACTGCTGCTGCTATCCTATCTTACAAAGGTGCTAAGTACAAAAAACACCTTCAAGTTGGGGTAAACAAAGGAGCAATCACCCAGGAAGAAGCCGACAAAAAGTTTGGCGAGTGGTTGGCTGAAAAGGACAACAAAGTACAATCTAAGGTCGACAACCTAAGTAAAGCTCGCGACGAACAACGTGCGGCTGCTTTGAAGGCTGAAGAAGCTAAAAAAGAAGCTATTGCTGCGAAAATCCAAGAACGTTTAGCTGCCGAAGCGGCTGCAAACGCACCTGAGGTTGAAGCAACCGAGGAAGTTTCTGAAGAGACAAACGAAGCGACTGCCGAAGAGGCTGGAACTGAAGAAGCTCCTGCTGAAGAAAGCGCCGAATAATACTAATGCATTACATCCCTCCTGCCGTGCATGTAATAGGAAGTATTACTTCCAAACACGGTTTCAAGGGAACGCTACATATTCGCTGGGATGATGATGATCTTATTCCAGAAGAAGGGGATTTCCTTTTTGTTCTTATTGACCAAAAGGGAGTCCCCTTTCGCATTTTAAAAATGAATTCAACATCCGAACTCGTCGATTTAGAGTTCATAGACTCTGAAGAAAAAGCCAAAGATCTGTTAGGAAAAGCAGTCGGACTCGACCAGTCATTGATACCCGAAAATCACCTTCACACGGCCTTGGATAACTTCACTTTAGAAGACATCAACAGCACATTCAAAGGTACCATAACAGCCCTGAAAGAATACCCAGGACAGCTTATGCTACATGTTCTTTGCGAAAATCGCGAATATTTAATCCCTTATGTAGAAGAATGGATTCGCGAAACCCATATTAAATCACGAACTTTGATCATGGATTTGCCCGAGGGTTTAATTGACTCGGACCATCACGAATACCATGAGAATTGATATCATCAGTGCCGTTCCCGAATTGCTCCTTGGTCCCTTAAACCATAGCATTCCTAAAAAAGCCCAAGAAAAAGGCTTGTTGGAATTACACATTCACAATCTTCACGAATACGGAATTGGCAAATACAGACAGATTGACGATTACCCGTTCGGGGGTGGTGCAGGAATGGTGCTAAAGCCCGAACCACTTGCTGCCGCTATTTTATCCTTAACAAAAGAGCGCGAATATCAGCAAATAATTTACACAAGTCCCGACGGAGAGCATCTCAAACAACCAAGAGCAAATCAATTATCTCTGCTTGAAAATATCATTATTATTTGCGGCCATTACAAAGGTATAGACCAGCGCATTCGTGACGAATATGTAACGCTTGAAATTTCATTAGGCGATTTTGTATTGAGCGGTGGCGAAATAGCTGCCTGCGCTATAACTGATGCTGTGGTTAGGTTATTACCTGGTGTAATTGGAAATGAGGAAAGTGCCTTAAGCGATTCTTTCCAGGATCAGTTATTAGCACCACCGCTATATACCCGGCCCGAATCGTTCCAAGGAAAATCTGTTCCCGAAATATTATTGAGTGGTAACCATGCAAAAATTGAATCTTGGAGACTCGAAAAATCTATTGAACGAACCCAAAAATTACGTCCCGATTTATTAAACCCGAACGAATGAACCTTTCCCTAACAAGACCCTTAGTGGTATTCGACCTTGAAACCACCGGCATCAATATTCAACGCGATAGAATTGTTGAAATCAGCATGCTTAAAGCATTTCCCAATGGAGATGAAGAATTAAGAACGTATCGGGTAAACCCCACCATTCCCATTCCTCGTGAGGCAAGTGAAGTACACGGAATTTACGATAAAGACGTTGCAGACAAACCTACCTTTAAAGAACTCGCAAAGGAAATAGAGCATTTTATTCATTTATGTGATTTCGGAGGATTTAACTCCAATAAATTTGATTTCCCCTTGCTCGTGGAAGAATTTTACCGCGCTGAAATTGAAATCGATATTGATAATCGAAAATTCATTGACGTACAACGTATTTTTCACACAATGGAACCGCGTAATTTGTCAGCTGCTTACAGATTTTATTGCAATCAAACATTGGAGGACGCGCATTCTGCTGAAGCAGATACCATCGCCACTTGGAATATATTAAAGGCACAATTAGACCGATATCCACAACTTCCTAATGATGTTAAAGGGCTGCATGAATTTTCAGGACAAGGGAACAACGTAGATTTAGCCGGTCGATTTGTGTTCGATAAAAATAAAGTACCTGTTTTTAATTTCGGAAAGCACCGTGGCAAACCTGTATCTTGGGTCTTAAAACAAGAACCCAGCTATTACAATTGGATGATGGATGGAGATTTTCCTCAACAAACAAAAAGGGTACTCACAAAGTTGCGTTTAGAAATGATAAACCACTAATGAAACCCATTCCGATTTCCATTATTAAAGAAACTGAAAATTGGGTTTGCGTGCATAAACCCCCATTTGTGCCTAGTATGCCCGAAAGAGGTAAATATACGGCTCAACCGGTAATCGAATGGGCCCAAAATCGATACGAAACAGCCATTTTATGCCACCGAATCGATAGGGAAACTTCCGGAATTATGATCTTAGCGAAAAATGCTGAAGCGCACAGGCATATTTCGATGCAGTTTGAACACCGCCAAATTGAAAAAACCTATCATGCCATTGTAGATGGCCCTGTAAATTTCGAAAATTTCGAAGTTGACTTACCAATAAACACCCAAGATTTACATCATATACGAATTGACAAACGGTTTGGCAAGGAAGCTCAAACAACGTTTCATACGCTTGAAACATTTCGGCATTTTAGTTTGATTCAATGTTGTCCAAAAACAGGTCGTTTACACCAGATTCGTGTTCATTTGTCCTCGCAAAACGCCAAGATTTCTGGCGACTTACTTTACGGCAGCCAAATTCCGATGTTAAGCAAAATCAAAAGAAAATTGTCTGGTGACGATCGCCCCCTAATCGAGCGTTTTGCCCTTCATGCTTACCAATTAAAGTTTACTGATCTAGACGGCTCTATCCAAGAAATTCAAGCACCATATGCCAAAGACTTGGAGGTGTTTTTGAAATTATTGAGAAAATACGATCAATGATTAATGGGCTGTTCGGTTCAGTGACTCCATAGAACCCAAGCATCCCGAGAAGATAATTAGAACTTATTCTTCCACATCATGCTTTCTACAGGTCTATCGGGTTGACCCGAATATTTGGCGTTTTTCTTGCTATTGTAGGGCACCAGAATTTCTCCATCTACAGGGAAATAGATTAGTTGTCCAATGGGCATACCCGCATATACTCGTACCGGCATTTTTACAGAGATTTCTAAAGTCCAATTCCCGCAAAATCCGACATCTCCTTTCCCCGCAGTTGCATGGATATCTATTCCTAGACGGCCTGTGCTACTTTTACCTTCTAGAAAAGGCACATGAGCATGTGTTTCTGTATACTCGAGCGTAACCCCTAGATATAAGGTATCTGGTTGCAACACGAATCCTTCCTCTGGGATATTAAAATGGCGAATGGTATTATGCTTTTTGGCGTCTAATTCCGGTGCATCGTAAACGGCTAAATTTGCACCTAAATGCACATCATAACTGTTACTACCAAGTGCAGTTCTGTCGTAAGGGGCAATGATAATAGTGCCTTTTTCTATTTCCTCTAGGATTCGAGAATCGCTCAAAATCATAGCACAAAGATAGTAGAATTGAATAATTAACGAATTGTATTTACAACCCTAATTCTATATAGGTAGGTCTAATGGGCAATTTGGGAGGTCTAAAATCTCCAATTCGTTGGATAAACGAAATACTCGGCATTGGCAGTACAAACATATTATTCAAGTTTCGCACTTCCCCAAAGGCCCCTTGTTCTTGGTAAGCCCCACCCCAATTGGCAAAATACATTAAACCAAAAGACCAACTCTTATTGCTGTTTTTTGTACTGATTAGCCGCAATTGTAAGTTAGCATACAACGTATGACGATTCATCCACTGTGTCACATACTTCAATTTATAGGGGCTTCCAAGCGGATTAGTTGGATCTACTAAAATAGGCTTACCACTTCCATCTAACTCCCATTTAGACACTCCCTCTTGTGTTTGATCGCCATTAGAATACCAAAATTCCCCCATTACATAAATACCCTCAGTCAATTTCTTAGAGCCTCCCAATTGTAAAAAAAGATTACTGGCGGGCAGCAAATTTGTATTTAACCAACCTAATGCAACCGTGGCGTGATTGTCAGAAGTACCGTAAGTATAACCGGCATATAACATGTTGGCTCGAAAAGCGGCTTCATCCTCTAAGAATAAACTTGTGGCTAAAACATCCCCAACTACCAATCGCTGTAATGGAGCAACTTCCATGGTGTACTGAGGTGCTAAATAGGCGTAAAAAGGCAAAACAAATCCAGCAGCAACAGAAAAATCTTCAAGAATACCATATTGCACATCGTTTAAAACACCGTTTAGGTTTTGATATTGAAGTGTCTTTTTTTCGACTGGAAATCCAGACTGCATAAAAATGTAACGCCCCCCGATTAATTTGGGCTCTTCATTTACATCACGCAAATTAACCGATACCGGCAATGTATCAGATTTAATTTGGGCTTTGAGGTGATTCCCCAAGATGAAAAATGAAAATACCAAAAACCAGGCGCGTTTCATAGTTTCAAAGGTACAATGTTCGGTTTTATCCCTCGAATTGAAGTTTCCAACATCTAACCGATGCGTCGTCGGAAACAGAAATGATCTGGGAATCGTTTAACCACAAAATTTCATTTACCGAACTCCGATGGCCGTATTCGTTTTCTGTCTTGATAGTTCCTAAAATCTCTAGCGTTTTAACATCCCAAAATCGAATGGTTTTATCCATGCTACCGGTGGCCACAATCCTTCCATTGGGTGAAATAGCTAAAGCATGTATGCTATACCAGTGTGCATCTTGAACCGTTTCGTCGAGAAATAATTTATTCCAACGATGCAATTTAGCGTCTCGTCCCACTGCAAAAACCCAATCATCCGTGATGCCAATTTTAAACCAACTTTGTGTGCCAAGATTGTGTGAACTCCGTATCTCAAGGTCCGAATTTAGTTCCCAAATACGGCCTTCACTACCAGTGAACCACCAATCATTACCAAAGCGTAACCCCCATCGTAAGGGTAGTTTTGACAACGAAACCGATTTTTTTATTTTCCCTTGGGAATCCCAAACAGAAATATCTCCTTTTGCCGAACAGCTCATGTAATGGCGAGGCCCAAAACCAACCCAAAAAATGGCTCCGTCATGAACTCTAACAATTCTGGGGGAAAGGTTTCTCTGTAGAATATAAACATTCCCATACTGACCTCCTGCTAAAATCCGATTATTAGGCATATCCAAAAACAAGGAAAATACAGCTTCTGGAACCCGGGCAAAGACAACACCCTCGTCTTTATTCGGATCGCTCCAATGAACTACGAAACCATCAGATCCAGCTGTGTAAAACCCACCGTTACCATCAGGTACAACGCAATATACCGATTGCTTATGTCCTTTAAATTCAATTTGATGAAAAATGGTTAATTTTGACATATGTATTGGCTGAAGGAATGGCAGGAACCTGAGGGAGTACGTTTATTTCTAGGCTCGTTTAAATTATTCACACAAAATTACGCAATAGAAACGGCAGAACCCAAGTCTCGGGTTATAGAAAAAGCCGTTGTTCAAGAGTTTTTGAACGAACATTATCCTAAAAACATCATCGAAAAAGACGAAAACGGTAAACCATTTTTTACCGACCAAAAAATTCATTTCAACTACAGTCACTCTCAAGAAGATTTCTTTTGGGGAGAGCACGAACAATATCCAATAGGTGTTGATGTTGAATGCGAACGCCCGCAAATACTGCGTGTAGCGCATAAATTCTGTAACGATTCGGAATGGAACTACACAAAACAAGGAACCAACATGGACCAATTATTAGCTATTTGGTCCGCTAAGGAATCCATGTTTAAAGCTTACGGAAAAGGCATTGTTGACTTTAAATTGGACATGAATATTGCTCCGTTTAGCATTCAAGAATCCGGGGTTTTAGAAGCCGATTTCTATGCGGGCCAAAACCGGCGTTTAACAATTTATTATCGTAGATTCAACAGATCTATTTGCACTTGGACCTTGTGGCGTTAATGGTATCAAAAAGGGGCGTTAATTTGATTATATTTGCCCCACTTAAAAACGTATGAAAAACATCCGCAATTTTTGCATTATCGCTCATATTGATCATGGGAAAAGCACCCTTGCCGACCGCTTGTTGGAGTATACAAAAACCATCGATAAGCGTCAAATGCAAGCTCAGCTTCTTGATGATATGGACTTAGAGCGTGAACGCGGAATCACAATCAAGAGTCACGCCATTCAAATGGAGTACGAACTCGATGGTGAAAAATACGTTTTAAACCTCATTGACACACCAGGCCACGTTGATTTCAGTTACGAAGTCAGTCGGTCTATCGCTGCTTGTGAAGGGGCGTTATTAATTGTTGATGCTGCTCAAGGCATCGAGGCTCAGACCATAAGCAATTTGTTTATGGCTCTCGAGCACGGCTTAGAAATTATACCGGTTCTCAACAAAATTGATTTACCCGGGGCAATGCAAGAAGAGGTTAAAGATGAAATTGTAGATCTTTTAGGATGCGAACGAGATTCAATTATTCCTGCAAGTGGTAAAACCGGCTTAGGTGTTTATGATATATTGCGGGCCATAATTGAACGGGTGCCATCTCCCAAAGGCGATCCAAATGCTCCAGCAAAAGCCTTGATTTTTGATTCGGTGTTCAATTCTTTTAGAGGAATTATAGCCTACTTTAGAGTATTAGACGGAGAAATTCGCAAAAATCAACACGTTAAATTCATGAATACCGGTATGGATTATCATGCGGACGAAATAGGTGTGTTAAAACTAACCCCGATGCCCAAAGATGTCATCAAAGCGGGGGATGTAGGTTACATCATTTCAGGTATTAAAGACGCAAAAGAAGTTAAAGTTGGTGATACCATTACCGATTTCGAGCGCCCAGCAAGCGTAGCCATTCAAGGTTTTGAGGATGTAAAACCCATGGTATTTGCCGGGTTATATCCGGTTGATACCGAAGACTATGAAGATTTAAGAGATGCCATGGGAAAACTACAGCTCAACGACGCAAGTATTGTTTTCGAGCCTGAAAGTTCCGCCGCATTAGGATTTGGATTCCGTTGTGGCTTTCTGGGAATGCTTCACTTAGAGATTATTCAAGAACGATTGGAACGCGAGTTTAATATGACGGTAATAACGACTGTTCCCAACGTGAGTTATATCGCATATACCACAAAAGGCGAAGTACTACCCGTTAATAACCCAAGTGATTTACCCTCCCCTGATAAAATCAAATTCGTTGAAGAACCTTACATCAGCGCTTCTATCATAACCAAGTCGGATTGGGTGGGACCGGTAATGAGTTTGTGCTTAGATAAACGGGGTGTATTAAAGAATCAAGTTTATCTTACCTCAGATCGCGTGGAATTGAGCTTTGATATGCCCTTGGCGGAAATTGTATTTGATTTCTATGATCGCCTAAAAACAATTTCACGCGGTTATGCAAGTTTTGACTATTCACCTATTGGATTTAAAGAATCGCATTTGGTTAAAATGGATATTATGCTTAACGGAAACCAAGTTGATGCTTTAAGCGCCATAATACACCGAGACAATGCGTTCGATTTAGGAAAAAAGATTTGCAAAAAACTCAAAGAATTAATTCCTAAGCAGCAATTTGAAATTGCCATACAAGCAGGTGTTGGAGCTAAAATAATTGCTCGCGAAACGATTTCTGCCCTTCGTAAAGACGTGACTGCCAAGTGTTATGGAGGTGACATCTCACGAAAACGCAAACTATTGGAGAAGCAAAAAGCTGGTAAAAAACGAATGCGTTCGGTAGGAAATGTAGATATTCCACAGAGCGCCTTCATGGCCGTTTTAAAACTTAACGATTAGTAACTTTGGGAGAAACAATCTCCCATGAATGAACATTACGCATTAATTTTACTTTCTCGTTGCAAAGGAATTGGCCCCGTACACGCAAAAACGGCCATTAATATTTTTGGATCAGCCGCTGAAATATTTAATCAATCCGGTATTGAATTGCATCAAAAATGTGCTTGGAACTCCCTGCAAATAGAACAGGTTTTAAGCGCGCGGGATTCTTATGGGGATTCAATTATTCGAGACCTACAATTTATAAAGGATCATGGGATAAACTTAATTCCATTTTACGACAGCCGTTATCCCGTAAGACTTAAACAAATTGTGGACGCTCCTCTCCTGCTCTATTACAAAGGTGAAGCGCCTTTGAATCCTTCGCGAACCTTAGCGATTGTCGGAACCCGAAAACCAAGTTCTCATAGCCTTTATCTAACCCAAAAATTCATTGAAGAGGCCCAATCATATGGAGTACAAATAATCAGTGGTCTGGCCTATGGGATTGATATCTGTGCGCACCGCGGTGCGATCAAAACGGGTTTGAGTACATTGGGAATTCTTGCCCATGGATTGGACCAAATTTATCCCAAAGCACATAAATCCACGAGCAATGAAATGTTAGAAAAGGGAGGCCTGATAACCGAGATGCCTCTTTTTGCACAGCTACATCCGGATTTGTTTCCTCGGCGCAACCGAATTATTGCCGGCATGAGCGATGCTGTAGTCGTAGTAGAAAGCAAATTAATTGGAGGAAGTATGTCAACCGCTCAGATTGCCAGAAGTTATGATCGGGAAGTCTTTGCTTTTCCCGGAAATCCTTCTCAAGGACACAATACAGGTTGCAACGCTCTAATAAAAAGACAAGTAGCCGAATTAATTGAGGACTTTTCCGATGTAGTAAAAGCCATGAATTGGCAAAATACAAATCCCAAAAAAGAAATAAACCAACGCGATCTATTTCCAAAGCTCAGTCAGGATGAAAACACCCTATTGAACACAATGACAGGTAAAACGCTCCATATAGACGAACTTTTGCAATATTCCGGAATGCCTCTTCATCGCATCACATTGTCACTACTCGAGTTAGAAATAAAAGGAGTAATTAAAGTATTACCCGGGAAGTACTATCAACGTTTAAGTTGATATTATTTTCTCTTTTGATTTTTTGAGCGATCCTGACTTGCTTTCATTGCCAATTCCATGCGTTCTTGAAATTTGGACTTTTTAGCCGGTTTTTTGCGAGCCGCTGCTATTTGTGCATGCAACTTCTGATCATCAACGGTTTTACGAATAACAAATTGCTGACCAAACGTAATCATATTACTTACAAAGTAATACCAAGTTAATCCGCTCGCATAATCGTTAAGTACACCCAAGAAAATCACCGGCATAAAATAACCGATGTATTTCATTTGTCCCGTAACACCAGAAATTTGGTTATTAAGATGGGTGTAAATTAAAGTAGAAACGGTCATTAACAATGTGAAGAAACTTACGTGATCCCCATAAAATGGTATAGAGAATCCAAGAGATGGTCCATCGTATTGACTTAGGTCTGCTGCCCATAAGAATGCCTTTTGGCGAAGCTCAAATGCTACAGGGAAAAACTGGAACATGGCAAAAAGAATGGGTAACTGCAACAACATAGGAACACAGCCACTCAACGGACTAACACCGGCTTTTTTATACAAGGCCATGTTTTCTTGTTGCGTTTTCTGCAAATCATTTCCGTGTTTTTCTTTAATTGCATCAATCTCAGGCTTTAAAATTCTCATTTTGGCCGTAGAGATATAGGACTTATATACCAAGGGAAGTAAAAATGTTTTGATGATAATGGTGAGCAACATTATTATGATACCTGTTGATCCAATTACACCGTCTAGGGCAGAAAAAACCGGAATTACTACACCGCGGTTAACCCAACCAAATATACCCCAACCCAGGGGTATAATTCTTTCTAATTCGGCGTTGGCAATACCTAAATCTGTTTTCTCTAAGGTTTTATAATGAGTAGGACCAAAATAGAAATGAAAATCAGCATTTCGAGTGGGCTCTCCCTTATATTCCATAAATAACCGGGCGCTCAATGGTTTAATATCGTTTGAATCGGAATTATCCGATTTCATCTTCATAGATAATTTTGCATCCGAACTAATATCGTTGTTGCTTGCAATAAGGGCCGTGAAATATTGCTGCTTGAATGCTACCCACTTTAAAGGAGCCTTCAATAGCTCTTCAGCTTCGTCGGTAGTAGTTAAACTGGTAGGCGATTCTTCAGGTAATTTATATACAATGGCGGTGTGCTGTTCCTCCCATTTCATATCACGCTCTTGCTTTTGCAGCGTAGCGGACCAATCAAAACGAAAATCGGAGTTACCACGTCGAACATAATCGCTAAAACCTACAATATTTACATTGTAATCAACCACAAACGGTTTGTTATCGCTCAAACTGTAACGCTGTTCGATGTATTGATTATCCGATACCGATAAACGAAATGCCAAAACAGAATCGCTGCGTTCGGCAACTTCCCAAAAGAAGTCCTTACTATTCAGTTCTTGTCCGCGTTGATCGGTCCAAGTCCATCCCATATCGTTTTTCCCATCAACTAGGAGTTCTAAATCAGAACGATCCGATCTCTTGTAGTCGTTAAGTTTCACCGAGTTCAAACTACCACCTTTGTTACTAAAACGAAGGGTCAACTTTTGGTTTTCCAATACGATTAATGTGTCATTCCCCTTTTCGAATGCAGATAATTCCTCCGATTTTACCGGAACGCTTAGGGTGGAATCTTTCAAACTTTCTTCGGTAGTATTCGCCTTTTGTGCGGCGATTCGTGCGAGGGAGTCTTGTGTTTGCTTCTCGACTAAAGCAACGCTGTCGCGCATGTTCTGCATGCGTGCTAGTTCTTCAGGGCTGGGAGCAGTGTACCAGTAATAACCCGCTAGAATTAGAAAAATTAGGGAGAACCCAATGACTGTATTACGATCCATAATTGGCGTTGCGAAGGTACAACAAAGCCCGGATAACAAAAAGATGAAAATGTGGCTATGCATTCTATAAATCTTACCGTATATTTGCACCCTGAAAAACCAGATGGCAAACACGGGTAAAATTTCTCAAATTATAGGACCTGTTGTTGACGTAAGTTTCAACGAGGCGGGTTCCACACTACCACAGATTTACAATGCTTTGGCTGTAACCAAAGAGAATGGACAAGAAGTTATCCTTGAGGTGCAACAACACTTAGGGGAAAACATGGTTCGTACCATTGCGATGGACGGTACCGAAGGTTTACGTCGCGGTATAACCGTAGTTGACCAAGGAAGTCCTATCACCATGCCCGTAGGCGAAAGCATCCGCGGACGTTTGATGAACGTAGTTGGAGATGCTATCGACGGTATGACCACATTAGACAAAAGCAATGGTCGCCCTATCCACGCAGCCGCTCCGACTTTCGAGAATCTCAGTACGTCTGCAGAGCCCCTATATACAGGTATTAAAGTAATTGATTTACTCGAGCCTTATGCCAAAGGTGGTAAAATCGGTTTGTTTGGAGGTGCTGGAGTAGGTAAAACCGTACTTATCATGGAGCTTATCAATAACATCGCAAAAGCGTATAGCGGTATGTCTGTGTTCGCTGGTGTTGGAGAAAGAAGCCGAGAAGGAAACGATTTGCTTCGTGAGATGATTGAATCTGGTGTAATCCGTTACGGTGAAGAATTCAAAAAGAGCATGGAAGAAGGCGGATGGGATTTGAGCAAGGTAGATATGGATGAATTAGCCAAAAGCCAAGCGACTTTGGTTTTCGGTCAGATGAACGAACCTCCGGGCGCTCGTGCTCGTGTAGCTCTTTCAGGTCTTTCAGTTGCTGAATATTTCCGTGATGGAGATGGTGAAGGTGCCGGTAAGGATATTCTTTTCTTTATAGATAATATTTTCCGCTTCACTCAAGCAGGTTCTGAGGTATCGGCTTTATTAGGTCGTATGCCAAGTGCCGTTGGTTACCAGCCTACACTTGCTACAGAAATGGGAGCGATGCAAGAGCGTATCACTTCTACGACTCGTGGTTCTATTACTTCCGTTCAAGCGGTATACGTACCTGCGGATGACTTAACGGATCCAGCCCCTGCTACGACATTTGCTCACTTAGATGCAACTACAGTACTTTCTCGTAAAATTGCCGAGTTGGGAATATATCCTGCCGTTGACCCCCTAGATTCAACCAGCCGAATCCTTACTCCTGATGTATTAGGAAAAGAACATTACGGTTGTGCGCAACGAGTAAAAGAATTGTTACAGCGTTACAAAGAACTTCAAGATATCATTGCGATCCTAGGTATGGACGAATTGAGTGAAGAAGATAAATTGGTGGTTCACCGCGCACGTCGTGTACAACGTTTCCTTTCTCAGCCTTTCCACGTAGCAGAACAGTTTACCGGTCTTGCAGGCGTTTTGGTTGACATCAAGGATACCATTAAAGGATTCAACATGATTATGGATGGCGAAGTAGATGAATATCCAGAAGCTGCCTTTAACTTGGTTGGAACAATCGAGGATGCCATTGAAAAAGGCAAGAAATTATTAGAAGAAGCTGCTGCTTAAATTATAAACTATGAACGTTGAAATCCTAAGCCCAGACGCACATGTTTACAATGGAGAAGCCGATGTAGTTACCCTACCTGGGGCAACAGGTTCTTTTCAGATAAAAAACAACCACGCCGCTTTAATCAGTAGTTTACAAGCAGGTGAAGTAATTGTGCAGAACGGTGCCGATTCCAAAACTTTCCAAGTAAACGGAGGATTAATTGAAGTAGTAAAGAATAAGGTTACCATTCTGGTTTAACCACTGTAAAAAATACCCAAACAATCAAAAACCGCTCCTAAAAGGGCGGTTTTTTTGTTCAACGTAAAATATCACTTTTTAAACACTTCTCATCGACTACCTTTTTTAAAACACCATCAAAAGAAATTAAACCTCTCATTATCAATACTTTAAATTTATTTAATGTATTCATATGAAAAACAAGATTGATGATCCCCGTAAATATTTGTTTAATTTTCACACATAGTTATAAAACAAAATATTCCATGCCCCAAACATCCATACAATTATATATCAGCAATTTAGACCTAAAAACGGCTCCTTGAGTGCAATTTTGTTTATGTTTAAGCCACCAACACCTAAACAAAAAACCTAGCATCTACCCCATGTTTATCGCATATTTGTGTAAGGTATTACTATGAACGTTACACAAATCAATTTCGACAGAATGATGGAGCAAGAAATCACTCCATTGCGTAATTACGCACTTTCGCTCACCCATGATATGGATGATACCAAAGATTTGGTTCAAGACACCATCTTAAAAGCGTATCGCTACAAGGATAAGTTTCAAGCTGGCACCAACCTCCGCGGTTGGCTGTATACCATCTTGAAAAACTCATTCATAAATAATTATCGTCGCGATCAAAAACGCAACACGTTTTTAGACACCACCGAAAACACATATTTCCTTGATATCCCGAGTCACCATATTGACAACGATGCCGAACTTAAATTTATTCGAAAAGATTTAAACGAAGCTGTTGAAGCATTGCCTCTAGATCTTAAGGTAACGTTCCGTTTGAACGCTGAAGGATATAAATACCATGAAATTGCCGAAGAATTAGGCATTCCTATTGGTACCGTTAAAACGCGCATATTTATCGCACGTCGTATCCTACGCGAAAAGTTGAAAGACTACGCATTGGAATTTGGTTACCAATTGCAACTGGCGTAAATTGCCTTATGCCCGATGCATACATGTATCTTTTCCTAGATGCGTTCACCATCATAGGTCCATTAGCCCTTTCCTTCGATAAAAAAGTTGCCTTTTACAAGGACTGGAAATACCTATTCCCGTCGCTTGCATTGGTTTCGTCATTCTATTTAATTTGGGATGTATGGTTTACAAAGACCGGTATATGGGAATTTAACTATAGGTATCTGCTTGGTCCCTCTTTTCTCAATTTACCTTTCGAAGAATACGGGTTTTTCTTTGTAGTTCCTTACGCCTGTGTGTTTATTTATAGATGCCTACAGGCTTACTTCCCAAATATCAAATTAGCTACTGAAGCACTTTATTACGGAACGTTATTACTCTCACTCGTATTAACTATTGTTTACTGGGGGAAATTATACACAACGGTAACTTTTGGATTGATTACTTTAAGTATGTTAATCGTGAGATTTTCGTTTCTTTGGGAAAACGTACGTTCCTACTTCAATCACCTATGGATGGCTTGGATTGTTAGTATGATACCTATGTTTTATGTAAACGGAGAACTCACCAGATTACCCGTTCTTATCTACAACAATTCCGAAAACATGTTTGTGCGTATCGGTACTATCCCCTTCGAAGACTTCTTTTACAACTTTCTCTACATATTTTGGGTAGTAATTATTTTCGAACGCTTAAAAAGCAAAACCCAATTTTAATCGAAAAGCCATCGGCTTATTATCTTAGAAAAACCGGCTAATAGATAACGCAATACTGTTTGCGATTATCTAAATGGAATTATAAGTATGGCTAATAGTTGGCCAAACCTTGAGTAACAATAGCCATTGAGCCAAAGGTTAATATTTTATCGTTATTGTTTACGAATAAGGGCCGATATTCAACTGTGAGATTGAATACTGTTAGATTGAATACTATTAAATAAGAATATTACTTATTCGCCTTTAACTATTGAATTTAGGTTATTGGTTCTCACTCTATGATTCCGTTCAAAATACATCGCCAATAAATTTTATATGTCGTCCAAAAACAGGTTCATTTTTATATAAACATATTTTGACCCGGATCGATATAAAACAAAAAGTCCCGGCTTAAAGCCGGGACTTTCCTTTATGCAAATCAACTTTATAATTAGTCTTTAACTATTACTTTCTTCACAGTTGATTGACCGTTGTTGGTCATGCGTACCAAGTACATTCCGTTTCCGAAGTTGCTCAAATCAAACTGAGCTTCTCCAA
>JALRKL010000002.1 GCA_023268875.1 Bacteroidia bacterium | reverse complement strand
GTTCAACACAATACTGTTAGTAATGTTAGACGCGGTAAATTCACGTATTACAACGATGAGAAAGGATACGGTTTTATCAACGATCAGAAATCGCAACAACGCGTTTTTGCTCACGTAAACAATTTCACCGAAACCTTTAAAGAAGGCGACGACGTGTATTACGAAATCGAATCTGGCCCTAAGGGCGATTCCGCAATAAACGTTCGACGCAACGCATAAAAATCTTTTTACCCCTAGAATCAACGAGGCCATCCCACAAGGATGGCCTTTTTGTTTATTGAAATAAATAATAGGAGAATTTAAATTAAGAAATATCAATAATACCGTCCCTAAGAAAAAGGCCGACAAATAGTCGGCCCTTTAACTGAATTTTCACAACAACCAAATATGTAATATTACCCAGGAACTTTTAGATTATTTTCTTCTTAAATTTTCATATTCTTTATAATCAATAGGACTTCTTTGAGCCAAATGCCCTTCAATTCGCTTGGCAATGGTTGCCGATACCGCTCCTTTTTCATAGGTTCCCATAAAGACTTTTGATTTTGATCCCGAACCATAAGCCAAGAATAACCCTCTTTTTCCAAGCAGTTCTGTCTTACTATTAGCAACTCCACTTAGTAAAGCCATAAATACCGAAGCTGTGTATAAATTGCCAACTTTGGAAGAAACCGCATCAGTTGGCGCAATTTGTTCACTAACAAACTTTTTATACTCCTTAGATTTAGCAACCTGTTTGAGCCAATAAAGATAAGTCTCTTCGTTATTCTCCTCTGGATTTCCGAACTCGGAAACTACTTGTTCAGAAACGGCCGATTCAAATCGAGCCACATGTTCCCACCACATACGAACCGCCATACGCCGGCCTTGGAAGGCATAAGGTAAATGAAAAATCCATTGCGCTATTTCCGGTAACTTCTCAATATTGTTTTTTCGAAGGAAATCACCGAACGCCTTAGACACCCTTTGTTCGAAACAAGAATTGGAAAACTGTCCATCATAAACGGGTTCCTCACGCTGAATTGGAACAAAACCGCCAGGTAGATCCCAAAAGTCAACGGCCCAACCCTCAAGTGTCCCCTTTTTTAAAATCGTGTCGGTATTAAACAGTTCCGCAATTTTATCTTTGGGGATGGCATCTTTATTCATGCCTAAACGCTCAAATAACGAATTAATAATCTCCTCTTTCGAAAAATACCGCTTGGGTTTATAAAAATCAAAATCGTGTTGAACCGCTACACCAACCTCGCCATCAAAAGACATTAATTCTGGAGTATTACTCACTAGAAATGCCACTGCACCCGCACCCTGCGTGTATTCGCCGCCGGTATTGGAATCGTAAATGGCTTTATCTGCCGCTACCACGATACATTTTCTTGTGGGACGCAAACGCACGTAATCCAAACACTGGTGCAAAGCATCCGTGCCCCCGATACACGCAAAAATCATGTCTAAAAAATCGATATGCTCAAACGAACAATCAAACGATTTCTGTAGTAAATCTAAGGCATATGTTATGCTCGGCTTCGCTGCATCTATGGCACTTTCCGTGCCTAAATATATACGGTCTATTTGAGAGAAAAAATCATGGGCATTTTCTACCAAACCATTCGATAATTGTGCATGTACCAAATCTTCAATGGCTTTTGCGGCCATAAAAGGAACATCTTCCGATTTATCGCAAACTGCCATTTGTTCCAAGCCCAAACCCAATTTAAGTTTGGCTACCTCAATATTTCGTTCTTCTGCCAATATTTCTATGGGCAAATACCGACTCGGCAAACAAATACCAAAGTCTTGGATTCCAACGTTTTGGGCTAACATTAATTTAATAACAGACAAAACTAATAAAGGTTTGTGTCGAATTGACACAAAGTTGCCTAAATCACACAAAAAACAGAATTGATTCGACCAACTATCAAATTTCTAATAATTCCAATACCAGATCTTCTCATTTAATTCCCCAAAGGAATTATCTCAGTTTATAAAAAGCGCGGATAATTCCATTTTTCACTAAACATTTCCGCCTACATTTCGTTATTCTAACATGATCTCATCCTCCGGCAACAAAGGATTTTATTTTAAAGAATTTGAGGCCAAAAGCATTCCCCCATTTGAAATGCTCTTTGATATTTTCAAAGAACTTATCACCCATACTTCGGGAGACTTTGATGAAGCTATTTCTTGGCTGCGCGAATTAGATAAAGAATATCAACTCACTGATGAGAATTACACCATAGACGATTTTATTGAAGAGTTAAAAGAAAAAGGCTATATCCGCGAAGAAATCGATAACGAAGGTGGAACAGGCATTGGAATCACCGCAAAAACCGAACGTGCCATTCGACAAACAGCCCTCGAAAACATATTTGGAAATCTGCATAAAAGCGGGGCTGGAAATCACAAAACCAAATCATCGGGGCTGGGCGAAGATCCCAACGGGGAATTCAGGCCCTACCACTTTGGCGACGGTCTTGACAAAATTTCCCTCACTGAAAGCTTAAAAAATGCCCAAATCAATCATGGATTGGGTCAATTTGAACTCACCGAAGACGATTTAGTCGTAGAAGATTCCCGGTACAACGCCCAAATGAGCACCGTGCTCATGATCGACATCAGCCATTCAATGATTCTCTATGGGGAAGACCGCATCACACCGGCGAAAAAAGTTGCGATGGCCCTAGCCGAACTCATCACCACCCGATATCCAAAAGACACCATCGATATTCTCGTTTTCGGTAATGACGCATGGACCATTTCTATTAAAGACATTCCCTACCTCAAGGTAGGTCCTTACCATACCAATACCGTTGCCGGACTCCAATTGGCCATGGATATTTTGCGACGTAAAAAGAATACCAATAAGCAAATTTTCATGATCACAGATGGCAAACCCAGTTGCGTTCGCGAGCGCGACGGTCGGTATTACATGAATAGCAACGGCTTGGACCCTTACATTACCGAAAAATGTTATACCCAAGCCGCTCAAGCACGAAAATTACACATTCCTATTACCACCTTTATGATTGCCAGAGATCCATATTTGCAGCAATTTGTTGACACTTTCACGGAGGCCAATCAAGGCAAAGCCTTTTATACCGGCCTAAAAGGTTTAGGGGAAATGATTTTTCAAGATTACGAATCCAACAGAAAAAAAAGACTCAAATAAGATGATACAGACATTAGGCGAATTGAAAGCAGCCGGATACCAAAGTAAATCGATCAAAGACGAACTTCGCGACAATTTAATCCAACACATCGAGGCCGGAACAACGGCATTCCCGGGTGTATATGGCTTTGAAAATAGCGTAATTCCCGAATTGGAACGCGCTATTTTATCGCGACACAATATCAATTTATTGGGACTCCGTGGTCAGGCAAAAACGCGTTTAGCCCGTTTGATGGTAAACCTTTTAGACGAATACATACCCTATGTGGCAGGTTCGGAAATCAACGACGATCCGTTACAGCCCATATCGCGTTACGCCATAGAAACAATCGCCGAAAAAGGCGACCTCACTCCTATCGCTTGGTTACACCGCAACGATCGTTTCACCGAAAAATTGGCCACGCCCGACGTAACCGTAGCCGATTTGATTGGCGATATTGATCCAATAAAAGCCGCCAATTTGAAATTATCGTATGCCGATGACCGCGTCATCCATTTTGGAATGATCCCCCGATCGAATCGCTGCATTTTCGTCATTAACGAAATCCCAGATTTGCAAGCGCGTATCCAAGTAGCACTTTTCAATATCCTTCAAGAGGGCGACATCCAAATTCGCGGTTTCAAATTGCGATTGCCGTTAGACATTCAGTTTGTGTTTACCGCCAATCCCGAGGATTATACCAACCGGGGAAGCATTGTCACACCTCTCAAAGATCGAATAGGCTCGCAAATTTTAACGCATTATCCCGAAAGTATCGAAATTGCCCGTAAAATATCGGCTCAAGAAGCCTGCCTCAATACTAGTCAATCGGAACGCGTTTACATTCCCAATTTGGCATATGAACTATTGGAGCAAATCAATTTCGAAGCGCGCAAAAACGAATACATCGACACCAAGAGTGGCGTAAGTGCCCGTATGAGCATTTCGATGTTGGAGAGTTTGGTGAGTACGGCGGAGCGCCGCTCCTTATTGAATAAAGAACCTAAAACTACGGTTCGGATGTCTGATTTCATGGGAATTATCCCTGCTATTACAGGTAAAGTAGAATTGGTATACGAGGGAGAGCAAGAAGGCGCTGCTTTTGTGGCCCAACAGCTCATAGGCGCAGCCATTAAAAGCTATCTGCCGGGAATCTTCCCCCGAATAGAAAAATTAAGCAAGAAAACCGAGTCCACCCCATATGATGAATTGTTGGCCGAGTTGATTTCGGAAGGCGGTTTGGTTTTGTACGACGAAAGCAGCGACGAAGAATATGCGGAGGCCTTAAACGAATATGGAGCGTTGGAGGAATTGGTGTCTCAATACCAAGGAGAATGTCTGCCTGAGGATCGTTTATTCTTGAAGGAATTTTTGTTATGGGCGTTGGCGGAACATCAAAAGCTCGGCAAAGAACGATTGGAGAAGGGCTTTGATTTTGGTGATTTGTTTTAAATAAAGTGGCCATAAATCGTTCCCTTATATTATTAATAGTATTGGCCTATTCCGCCTGCGGAAAAGACCAGCAGCCACCTGCTCTTCCCCATAAGGATAACATAGAAACGCAAGTCACCAATTGGTTCTAT
>JALRKL010000172.1 GCA_023268875.1 Bacteroidia bacterium | reverse complement strand
TTTATTCCAACAAAAGGGAATAAATTTTTCATGTATTTAGCCATTCCTAAGGCCTTGTCTGGATTGGCTTTTTGCGCGAAAAGTTCGCTTAAATTCTGTAAAGCTATTTCAATCGATTCAGCCATGGTACCAAGATTCTGGATCCTGGGCAAAACGCTTAACGTTTTCTAGTTCCTCAGAAGAAATATATCCTTCAGAAGCGGCAACCTCGCATAAGGTATCGAAATTAGACAGGGTAATCACGGGTATTCCCTCCGCATCAAATCGCGACTTTGCCGATTCAAATCCATACGTAAATAAAGCCACCAATCCGATTACCTCGGCACCTTCGTTTCTTACACCTTGAACCGCTTGAAGGGAACTTTTACCCGTAGAAATCAAATCTTCTATTAAAACCACCTTGTCGCCGGCAGCCATATGCCCTTCCACTTGGTTTTTTAGTCCATGTTTTTTAGGCTCAGGTCGAACATAGCAGTACGACATATTCATGCGATCAGCTGCTAACACTCCATGCGCGATACCCGCAGTGGCAATACCTGCCAAGCGGTCTGCCTCTGGGAATGCTTCCTGAATCCGCGCTGCTAATGACTCCGCAACAAAGTTGCGAACCTCAGGATAGGATAGAACCATACGGTTATCGCAATAAATTGGGGACTTAATACCTGATGTCCAAGTAAATGGTTCCTTCGGCGATAATTTCACCGCCTTTATTTCCAAAAGAAATTTTGCTAATTTTGCACTTTCGTGTGACATGGAGCCGCAAACTTACAAAATCTACTTTAATGAAGGGGCAATCATTATTACCGATTCGCCAGATACATTAAAAGGAATTCCCAATTTATACTACATTGGCGATGATGAACTTCAAAAAAGTTTCAACATCCTCGTCACCAGCGAAACATTTGGAAAAGCCATGACTTTCGGTCTAATGTGCCCAGATCCACAGGAAACATTCTTGCAATTTGCAGACAATTACACCGTAATTCAGGCTGCCGGCGGATTGGTTTTTAACAAACAAAACCAACTTCTCTGTATCAAGCGAAACGGAATTTGGGATCTTCCGAAAGGAAAAATTGAAAAGTACGAAGACCAAAGAGCGGCTGCATTACGTGAAGTAATGGAAGAAACCGGTATCAACCGAATAAACATTTCCGATAAAATAGGCGAAACTTATCACGCCTATCATGAGGATGAAGCAGTTTTGCTTAAAGAAACGCATTGGTATAAAATGAACTCCCAATCCGAGGTAAACCTAAAACCACAGGAGGAAGAAGGCATTACCGATGTGAAATTTGCTGACTTAGAATGGTACAGTTCTCCAGAGTTTGTGTCGTATTCGAGCATTCACGACATTATTAAAATGGGATTGGAGAAATTGCAAGAGAAAGGCGAAGAAGTTTAAATTTCATCTCTGAAAACTTCGCAAGAATTACCTGAACTCCATAAAGATATTACGTTAACATCCTATTCGATAAATAGGACGAAAATCGCCCTTGTGAACAATCAAATCACAAATTAAATTCTGCGTTTTTCTAGAATTTACACCTCCATCGCATCCGGTACGTAAGGCCGAAAATCGCCCTTGTGAACAATCAAATCACGAACCAAGGTACTACTTATGAAGCTATACTGCGGCGACGTCATCATAAAAACCGTCTCCACCCGCGTATCCAAGCTCTTATTCAATTGAGCAATATGCGCCTCATAGTCAAAATCCGTTCCATTACGCAAACCTCTCAATAAGTACCCCGCTCCTACCGACTCACAAAAAGAAACCGTCAAGCCCTCATAATGGGCAACACGCACATTCTTCAAATCTTCGAATGTTTTTGTCAGCCATCCTGTTCTTTTCTCTAATGGGAAAAGTGTTTTTTTTGAAGTATTAACCCCAATTGCGATTATCAACTCATCAAAAAGGGGTGCCGCTCTGCGAACTACATCAACATGGCCCATGGTTACTGGGTCAAAAGTCCCGGCGAAAACAGCAATTCTCTTATTCATTTTGAGGGAAATTATTAACGAATATACTTATTGTTGTACTACCGTATTCTTTTTTTATCTGCGCTTCCTTTTGCAAAATCAATTGAGGTTGATGCTCAAATACAAAATATCCCCCGGTCTTGAGGTGAGAAATGACTTTGTTAGGAAACAAATGCAAGTTCGGTAAATCATAAGGTGGATCGGCAAAAATCAGGTCGAATTTCTCATTATTACCACCAATAAAGGCAAAGACATCGCGCTTTTGTATAACCCAGTTGTTAAATCCAGGTTGCGATTTTTGCAACTTCTTTTGGTAAGAATAATTGCGAAAATCGCGATCAACTGAAACCACTTTCTCTGCTCCATAACTTAAAAATTCAGCTGCCATAATACCAGAACCACTGAATAAATCTAGAATATATTTTCCCTCTAGCTCTATTTGATGATTGAGCATATTCATCAAACTTTCACGCACCCTATCGGTTGTAGGTCGTACGTGCGAGGAAAATCCTGGCGGAAGCGACAAGCCGGCTAATACCCCTCCGGTAATGCGCATTGAGGCATTTGATATAAGTAACCAGACAAAATTTGAAAAGGAGAGCCGTAATAATCCGAATAAAGCATCGGTCGATTCACTGCCTCCGATCCCAACTCCAACTTTTCTAAAACGGCATCTAGATCTTGCAAAGACGCACTCTCCGCATCTCCAATCAAAACAAACTTCTCTTGATGTATGGCACATTCTTGCGCAGCCGAAAGTAAAAAATAGGCGACTTCCGAAGCATTTTGAACCTCAAAAGAATTAGCAAATTGTAGCTGTTGTTTCACAAAAACCAAAACATATAAGGTTTGGGCATACCACCAAAAGAAAACCATTTTTGACTTTGAATCAGCCACTTTTCGCGCCGTCAAATAAACGCTTTGAAACAGATGTTGACGGTTTTTCCCTTTATAGCAGAGATATAATCCTTCATCAAGAAGGACTTTGGTGTCAATTTCTATATGTGGTGGTTCGGAACCTAAAAAAGTTTCTGGTACCAAAGTAAATCTTCGGTCCCATAAAACCATTCGGCCTTTTTTATCGGAATTTTTCTTGCTATCAACCCTATGTTCACACACATTTGAAGGAGAATCAAAAACCAAGGTATGAATAAACCCATCGTGCTTTAACGAATACATAAGAGCGTCGCTCTCCTCGTATGTTTTCCGATAGGACCAAGTTTCCGACATACAGCAAAATTCTACATTCCTTACCTTATACCCAAATTTATTAAAAAGCGCTTTTAAATATCTTTTCCGTTTCCTTCAAAAAAATGTAGGTTCGTTCATTTTAGGCTTCTCAAGTAAATTAAACTGTAACGTTTGATACGTTTCAGACTTGCCCGAAATACCCGTACATCATTCACTTTTAAAATTTCACAGATATATCAAGTTGCATCCTTAAATACATTTTCAGTTTAATTCAAATAACTGTAATTTCACATGGTGAAAAACACCCCATATAAGGTTATCTCATACCTCACCTACCCAGCGCTTTGGGCCACTGTAGGAACCGCTATAATTGCTGGATCCGAAGGGCAACTTCCTTGGGCTCCGGTTGTGATTTTATCCTTGCTTTGCCACAGTTTATTGCCATTAATTTTTGTGGCCCTTATGGTCAAATATAAAAAATTCGAATCCATAGAAATTCCTAATTTACAACACCGAAGACAAACGGCCGTTTCTGCTATGGCAAGTGCTATTTTATTTTCCGCCTTAATTTACATTACCGATGAAAGTTCAAACTATCACCTTTGGAATCAATTAATTCTTTTAAGCCTTTGGCTACAATGGCTATTTAATAAATGGAACTTCAAAATCAGCATCCATGTTTTATCATTCAGTGCATTTGCTTTATTTCTCGAC
Source organism: Bacteroidia bacterium (assembly GCA_023268875.1). GTDB lineage: Bacteria > Bacteroidota > Bacteroidia > NS11-12g > UBA955 > VMCP01. The sequence continues at coordinate 169 of JALRKL010000172.1, read as the reverse complement.
ATCCACAAAGAAAATGGAAGCAATGGCATTTCATTCCGAGAGGTTTTTCCATCGCTTCCCGAACATTTCTTCCTATTTCTGTTTGCTGTAGGCGCCGCCCTAATAGGCTTCGCTCGATATAAAGTCAAAGCCCACAACCTCGCTGAAATTCTTATCGCCGCCCTAATGG
>JALRKL010000164.1 GCA_023268875.1 Bacteroidia bacterium | reverse complement strand
GGATACGCCAATACCTTCTCGATTTACATCTATGGGCGGTTCGAAAATTTTAACAATTCTTCGTGCGATAAAAAGACTGAAGAAAAAATAACCCGACTCTGTAACGTTCGCATTTAAGTTTCTAGCATATTCTTTCAATTGAGAAACTTTATATCGGCGGAAATGTCCTAAATCAATGTCGTGATTGGAAAAAAGGTTTTGATAAGCAGGTACCGTTATAAACAATTGAAATAAGGCCACATCGGCAAAGTGTTTATCCAGTATTTCTACAAACCCTTGGTGGTCCTCAATGTGTTCAATTACATCATTTAACAAAACGATATACGCAGAATTTTTATCTGTTTTCAATTCCGAAACATCCTGCAAATACAACACATGATTATTTACAGATTTTAAGGTGGCGATATTCTCTGGTGTAAAATTAATATCAATAGCCACAACCGCATTGGCAGCCGATTCAGACCAAACCGGTAAAAACTCATTATACAATTGCTGCACCACAAATGCGTCACCACAACCAATGTCTACAAGTACAGGTTTTACGCCCTCAGGCACATCATTCAGCATGCTGCTAACTTTTTCTTTAATTATGCGATACCGAGCCAATTCCCAAGGGTGGCGTTTCACATGAATATCAATACGGGCATTTTCTACTAAATCCATTGAATCTGAATAAACAAAATTAGGGCATTAACCACAATAATATCGGAAATGCTTAAACAAAGGCCCATAAATTGGCTTAAACCGGTCATTTGAGCCTCATTTTCCGTAACTTGCAATTATCATGACACCATTCAAACCTGGATTTGCACATAACGGCAATAATTTCTATGCAGAATTGCGTCAGGAAATAGAACATTACTTCACATCGAATAAGAAGGCTAAAACCGGTAACGGAAAATTATACCGAAAAACGGCTTTTGCGTTGCTTTTCGTTCCTGCTTTACTCGCACTCTCCTTTTCAACAGCTTTTTGGGGGAATTCTCCCATGTGGGTTAACTACGTTTTATTTGCATTATTGGGCGTCATGCACGCCTTTACTGGATTTAACGTAATGCATGATGCCTGCCATGGCAGCTTTTCTTCTAAACCATGGGTAAATAATATTTTCCAGCATTCATTAGGACTTTTAGGCTCGCACGCCCCTATTTGGAAGTTCAAGCACAATGTGCTGCATCACACATGGACCAACGTAGACGGCGTAGACGACGACATTGCTAAATCGCCCATGTTACGACATTGTCCTACCCAAACATTCAAACCCGCACATAAATATCAACATATCTATATGTTTGGGTTATATGCTATTTCTACCATTTGGTGGTTATTTGGAAACGATAGTATTAAATACGCCAAGGGTAAAGTCAATCACCAATCCATGCCCAAAATGACCGCGGTTGACCACTTGACATTTTGGGGATTCAAACTTCTTTACGCTGGTGTTTACATAGCGGCGCCCATTTATTTATTCGGCGCTTTTCACGGGTTAATGTTATTTTTAACCTTACATGTTGTATTGGGCGTTTTGCTCTCTGTAGTTTTCCAGTTAGCGCACGCCGTTGAAGGGATGCACTTCGAAAATTCGTTGGAGTACAGCGAAACAGATGATAAAATTGCCAACGAATGGGCCGTACATCAAGTACTAACAACCAATAACTTTGCCACCAAGTCGCCTCTCGCAACATGGTTCATGGGAGGTTTAAATTTCCAAGTTGAACACCATTTATTCCCCAAAATATCACATGTTCATTATCCGAATATCAATCCAATTTTGATACGAACTTGCGAAAAATATGGCGTGAAATATAGTGAAATGCCCACTTTTTGGAAAGCGATTAAATCGCATCTGAGGTGGATGCGTTTAATGGGAAAGGAAGAACACCCACGCTTATCAGTTGCTTAAACGGCTATCGGTTATATAGACCCAAGCTGCTACTGCGGCTGCTCCCAATTGTAACTCCCTTTTATTGACATTTTCAAAAACGTCCGATGCCGCATGATGAACATCAAAATATCTCTGCGAATCAGGGGCCAATGAAGCCAATGGTAATTTTGGATCTGCTTTCTTTAATGGCCCGATGTCTACACCACCCCCTCCATTTTCCCAATCGGTAATTCCGTATTCAATAAACATCTCTTGATACGGTGTGAAAATTTGCATTAACGCCGAATCCAAACCGAACCCTCTAGGAGTAAATCCACCGCGATCGCTTTCCAAAGCCGCAACATGTATGTCTCCATTTTCCTTTGTAGCTCTAGCATATTCTAATGCGCCTCTCGTTCCGTTTTCTTCGTTAATCCAAAACACCATTCGTAATGTATGTTTTGGTTCATAGCCTAGGTGCTTTAGAATGCGCAACGCCTCAAAACAATGCATGATACCCGCACCATCATCATGAGCACCCTCCCCTTCATCCCAGCTATCAAAGTGACCACCAAACGCTATTATTCTCTTCGGCGAAACCGTTCCCTTCATTTCCGCACAAACATTCGCGCTTAGTCGCTCGGGTAGCATTTTGCAATTCAAGTTAAACGACACTTCCAAATTGGGATCCATTTTTGCAATAAACGATAAAGCATCCGCCGAGGCTGTAGAGATAGCGGCGATAGGTATCTTTGGAATACTATCAACATAATACGTAACTCCTGTATGGGCGTGCATGTCACAGCTATTACTTAAACTCCTTATCAACACACCCTTCACGCCATATGGAGCACTCCAAATAGCTCCATAAACCCGCTGTGAAACACAAGAGCCGTAGGCCTTGAAGGTTTTAATGAAATCTTCTTCAAACGGACGATTAAGTAATACAATTCGGTCTTTCAATAAACCTAATTTACCCAAACTATCCAATTCGCTTTTGTCTCGAATCGCCGTTATCGGGCCAGTTACAGAACCTCCAATACTTCCCCCTAAAGCTGAAAGTTCCATTGGGAAGCGTGTGTATTCTGGAATATTTCCGTCCTTTAATCCAAATGTAAAATTCTTTGATAACCACTGTAAATAACCGTTACATTCCATTAATGGGTCAGGAGATACCGAATAAACACTTTTATTTATTTCCGTCTGAATGGTCTCAATTTGGGTCGTTCTCATTGAACCAAGCAATTGACAAAGCACTGGGGATTTTATATATAAAGATTCGCGCGCTCCGCGTTCCCAGCGCGGCACCATCACGGGCTGTTTATACACCGAATCAAAACCATAGGTATTCAACATATTCACAGCCCAATTTATGCCTTTCTCTGCTTCATCTGATCCGCTCAATCGAGGACCGATATCTTTACACAGTTGACCCAAGCGTGCATATGCATGTCCCCTCAAAAGTGCCTCATCGTATATCTTTCGAATAAAAATACTATCCCTAGTGTTTTGGGAATGTAAGAACCCAAAGAATGCACACGACCAAAATAAAAGTATAGCACGGTATGTAGTAGTTGCCATCAAACAAAAATAAGAGGTAAATCGTATTTATATGAAAACAAAACGGGCTGTTTTACAGTTTAAAACAGCCCGTTTACTAAATATAACGTCAGATTAAATTGGCTTAGCCCTTCGTCCGCTTCCTTTAATCGCCTCTAGCAGGCCACTTATTCGAGACTGGCGTATTTTGAATTTATCTTCCGAGTGACCATCATTTACTTGCATTCGGGTCATACGCTTTTGAAGTTGGTGTAGCTTCTTGAAAAGTTTTCCTTTGTCTGATTTTTTTTGGCTCATAATAGCTAGTTGTTAAGGTGAAACAAAAATTGTTATCAAACTCAAATTAATGAACTGTTAATTCAATTCCAAATAAAAGCCCTCTTTTTCGATAAAGATTTCAGTATAATCCGTGTCAAACTTGAACTCCTGTACAACCACTTAAATCGAACGAAAACGCTATATTTGTCTATTACCATGAAACCCAAGAACTTCGTATTATCCCTCTGTTTTATTGCCTTTGCAAGCTCTTTAAATGCTCAAAATCGCAAAACAAAAGGCACTATCGGGTATAGCCAAACCGCTACAGACTGGAATTCAGAAATTGACCAGGCCCTTCATCATATCCCAAAACGCAATATCGGTCCTGCCGCCACCAGCGGACGCATCACCGCTATCGCAGTTCCCCATAAAAACCTATACAACAAACCCGATCGAAATACCATATATATTGGAGCCGCCAGTGGTGGTATATGGAAAAGTGTAAATGGAGGCCTTTCTTGGACCCCCATTTTTGATCATATGGATGTTCAAAGTATCGGTGCTCTGGCTATTAATCCATCAAATCCCGATGAAATATGGGCAGGAACCGGAGAAGGCAATCCCCGTAATAGTCACAACTCAGGTAAGGGTATATACCGCAGTTTAGATGCGGGCAAAACGTGGACATGCATGGGGCTTGAAAAAACACGCAACATTCACCGCATCCTTATTAATCCAAATAATCCCGAACAAATTTTTGTAGGTGCTTTTGGCAGTATTTGGGGAAACCATCCCGAACGCGGGGTTTACCGCAGCAACGATGGCGGAAAAAACTGGGAACGCATTCTATTCTCTAACGAAAATAGTGGCTGCGCCGAGCTCGTAATGGATCCCAAAAATCCAAATAAAATTTTCGCTGCCCTTTACGATCATGAGAGAAAACCTTGGACATTTCGCAGCGGAGGTGCAGGAAGTGGATTATATATTACCTACGACGGCGGTAATAATTGGAAAAAATTAAATCAGAAAAATGGACTTCCTGAAGGAGAATTAGGCCGAATCGGCTTGGCGATACCCAAATCCAATCCCAATCGCGTTTACGCCATTGTTGAGGCCAATAAATCCGGATTTTATCGCAGTAATGACGGAGGCGAAAATTGGAAATTTATTACCGATCATGCCAATGCAGGAAATCGTCCATTTTACTACCATGAAATATACGCGCATCCCGAAATTGAAGACCGTGTGTATTCCATTTGGTCGCAAGTAAGTTATAGCCGAGATGCTGGTGAGCATTGGGATATTTTAGCTAATTGGGGAACCATTCATCCCGATCACCACGCATTTTTAATACATCCAGAAGACCCAGATTACATTATTAATGGTAACGATGGAGGCATAACCATTTCTTACGACGGCGGTAAAACATGGCGCTTTGCCGAAAACATACCGGTTGGACAGTTTTATCACATCGATATCGACGATCAAATCCCCTACCATGTGTACGGAGGATTACAAGATAATGGCAGTTGGATTGGTCCAGCCTTTCATTGGAAAAACGGACCTATTAAAAATCACGAATGGCAAGAAGTGCTTTTTGGCGACGGATTTGACGTGGCCCCAATACCCGGAAAACCCGGAGAGGGCTATGCCATGTGGCAAGGAGGAAATGTATATCACTACAATATCAACACCCACGAAAATCAACCCATAAAACCTCAGCACCCCGAAGGAAAACACCTTCGTTTTAACTGGAATGCAGGAATGGCGGTAGATCCTCACAATCCCAATGGACTATACTTCGGAAGTCAATACGTGCACTATTCTCCCGATAATGGAAAAAGCTGGAACATACTTAGTCCCGACTTGAGCACCAATGATTCTTCCAAATTACAACAAGCCAAAAGTGGGGGTTTAACCGTCGATGCCACAGGGGCTGAAAACTACTGTAGCATCATTAGTTTTGGAATTGCCAGTGAAGCAAAAGACGTTATTTGGGTGGGAACCGACGACGGAAACATACAACGCAGCACCAATGGCGGTAAAGACTGGACTTTAGTTTCTAAAAATATCGGGGGAAGCCCCAAGAACGCCTGGGTTCCGTATTTATGGGTATCGCCCAACGGGAATGAATGCTGGGCCGTAATGAATAATTACCGACAGAACGATTGGAATTCCTATGTTTATGTTACAAAAGACGGCGGTAAAACTTGGAAAAACACCACAGAAAAACAAAATATAGCCTTCAAAGATATTCATCAAGAAATGGGCTATGTACGTTGTGTTCTACCGCTATCAAATGAGTCAAATTTAGTGTTTTTAGGAAGCGACCGTGGGTTATGGGTTAGTTTTAATCGTGGACAAAAATGGCATAAATGGACACAAGGATTTCCCTCCGTACCCGTGTCCGATTTAAAATTCAACAAGGAATTTAACGATTTAGTTGTAGGTACATTTGGTCGTGGCGTTTGGGTTTTTGATGATATACGTCCGCTTATCCGTTTTAGCTCGGCGAAATTGTCTAAAATTGGAGTTCCTCTCGAAATTTTGCACGTTCAAGAGGGCTATCTTGCACAATTCATGAGTAATTCAGGGCAGCATTATCAAACCGCTGATTTATTTAGTGCTCCCAATAAAAACACAGATGTTCGCATTCATCTGCGCTTGGATTCGCAATTAATTTCCCCCAAGAAAAAAATTAAACTGGTCGGTGAAATATATGATGAAAAAGGCCATCGTATTCGCAAGCATCACTTTATGTTAGACACTCCGGGCTACCATGTTATATCTTGGAGAATGATTCGAGATGGCGTGCGTTTCCCTTCGCATGGTAATACTCAAAAAGATAGTACGCTTCCTCCTGGAATGCGAGTGGCGCCAGGTCAGTATCGAATTATACTTCGCAATGAAGGCGACACCTTAAAATTTAGCGCATCGTCTTTTTGCAATGTTTTAAATTCTGGTCAAACCCAATGGAACCAGAAAGCATATACCGATAAAATGAATTTAGACTCCTCTTTAAATGCTGTTATTACGCGAGCATATTGGAGTTTTGAGGGGCTAAAAACGGCGGAAGAAAACTTAAAAACCATAAAGGGATTGCACTTTAACACAGATGGTATCAAAAAAGAGACATTAAAGGAATTAAAACCCCTTTTGGAACGCGTTGAAGCATTGAAGTTGAAGTTTATGTTGCCTGAGGGGTATCGTTATTACGAGGAGAGTACAGTGCGCTTGAACGATGTATTATATGAGGCCCACGGATTACTCAATCAATCTAATGAAGTTACACAGAACGCAAAAATAGGTGTTGAAAATGCGCGCAATGCTGCCGATTTGCTTTGCAATGAAATCGATGAGTTTTTAAATGAATCGTGTAACCCCTTTATTGAAAAAGTAGCATCTTATGCTGCAGAAATCCGCTGGGTAAAACCTTGACGCAATGTGACATTTATCACCAAATATGACTTTTAGCCTCTAGATAATTTGCTAAAAAGTTAATTTAAATTCAAATCTTCATAAATTCGGTTGATATTTTATCATTATGAAAAAATCAACCCTACTATTTATTATCGTATCCCTCTTTTTGCCCGCTATTTCCCAATGGAATTATCGGGTAGAAATAAAAGCCGATACAATCGAAAATTTACCCGCATTACATTCTTATGTTTTTGCACAAAATGAAAATGAATATTTAATAATTGGCGGGCGAAAAGACGGCATTCATGCCCGACAACCCTTTGCTGCTTTTGACGAAGCCAATAAAAACACCCAAGCTTACGTGATTAACACCGCTACAAAAGAGGTATGGAATACGGCTCTATCGGCTTTGAGTAATACCTTAATTGAGCAATTGAGTAGTACCAACATGAATTTTCATCAGGAAAAAGACACACTATATATTATGGGAGGTTATGGATATTCTGCCACTGCTGCCGACCACAAAACATTTGATTTTCTTACAACGGTTTCAATTAGTGGACTTATCGATGCCGTTAAAAATAATGCTTCGATAACCCCCTTTTTCAAACAAATCCAAAACGCAGCATTCGCTGTTACCGGCGGTCACTTGGCGCACATAGGTGGAAAATTCTACTTGGTGGGGGGGCACCGATTTGATGGTAGGTATAACCCAATGGGACACAACACATACACCCAAGAGTATACGCATGCCGTTAGAATCTTCGAAATTGACAATTCTGGATCTGTTCCAAAAATCACTTCCCAAAAATCTATTGTTGATTTAGATCATTTACGGCGTCGTGATTACAACCTGGTACCACAAATTTTTCCCGATGGTTCTGAGGGCTTTTTAATCTCTTCTGGAGTGTTTCAAAAGAACGCCGACCTCCCCTTTTTATACCCCGTACAAGTACATGACACTTTTATAACACCCATTACCGAATTCAATCAGTATTTATCTAATTACCATAGTGCATCAATAGCTCTTTATGATAAAACGAAAGGTGAAATGCATTCGTTATTCTTATATTCCTGTTGAATCAT
>JALRKL010000099.1 GCA_023268875.1 Bacteroidia bacterium | reverse complement strand
ATTTATCATATCGATGGACACGAACCAACAGATTCGCTTATTGCCTCCGAAAATACGTTATTCCGAACCTTCTCCGATGATACGGTGTCTGATTATGTGGGAGGAAGATTAAGACCGTGTTTGGGTAATATTGCTGGTGATTCATTACCTGAGTTGATAATTGGAAATATCAGAGGCGGTTTGAATTTCGCATCCCATATCCGTTCTGCTGAAACCTCGATCAACACGATCGACTTTGGAATGACTCAGTCTGTAATTAAGCCAAATCCAGTTACAATAGGGCACAGGTTTGAATTGACTTCCCCCAATAAATTAGAAAAATGGAATGTTGAATTTCGTGACTTAAATGGAAGAATAATTGAAAAAACCTTAATCAATGTAGGAGAAAGGGCGGTAAGTATATCGACTGATAATTTAAGTTCAGGTGTCTATTTTGTTAAGTTATATAATTACTCAAAAAATAGATATACAGCGAGTAAAGTTATACTAATTGAATAATTTGTTTATCCTGTATTTCGAATTTATTCCTAACAAAATTGTATTCTTTCGGGTCGTTAGAAGCAACAAATAGGGTTTTACGAACGAGTGCTTCATTAACTAGATTTTGATAAAGTTGGGCGCCATTATTGTCTAAATTCGACAATGGCTCATCAAGAAATGAAACTTTAGTATCAGAGAGTAAATTTCCGCATAATTTAACACGTTGCTTCATGCCAGATGAGTAATTTGCTAGCGGCTTAGATAAGGTTTTCTTTGTAAACTTACAGATGTCGGCAATGTATTCTAGGCTAACCGATGGCAACAATGGTTTTACTTTTTGAATGAATTCAAACCATTCTTGAAGGTTCAACTCCTCTGGTAATTCCATTAGAGGAGAAGATAATGCATAGCTCAAGTGTTTGCGGTGATCGAGAATTGTTGAGCCATTAATTCTCCAATCTATACGACCAATATTAGGAGTTACTTGGCCGGCAAGCATAAGTAAAAAAGTGGACTTCCCCGATCCATTATTGCCTAAAATCGCATAAGCATCGCCCGGGTTTAAGTCAAATTGTAAATTAATGTCTTTGAATAACCAACTTCGATAGAAGCTTTTTCCAACGCTGTTGACATCAATCTTATCCATTTGTGTTATTTATTCAAATAACCCTTCATGATGCCTCGATCTGATTCTTGAATAAATGCCAGAATTTCATCGCGTTCTGGCGATGGTTCAAAGGAGGCTTGTATCAATTTTAAAGCTTTCGCTGTATTCGAACTCTTTACAAATAACGTACGGTATATGTCTTGTATCTCCGCGATTTTATCATTCGAAAATCCGCGTCTTCTAAGTCCCACACTATTTATTCCTTCATAGGCCAGAGGTTCACGCGCGGCTTTGGTATATGGGGGCACATCTTTACGGACTAATGAACCACCTGAAATCATTACATGCTTACCAATATGAACGAATTGATGAACCAATGCTGCACCACCCAAAATAGCCCATTCGCCAATATTTACATGCCCAGCAACTTGAACGCTATTGGCTAAAATACAATGATCTTCTACCACACAATCATGGGCCAGGTGCACATATGCCATCAATAGAACATTATTTCCAACGCGGGTAGCGCCGGAAGCATTCGTTCCTTTATTAATTGTAACATACTCTCTGATGGTAGTATTGTTACCAATGATAGTTTGTGTATCTTCACCTTCGAATTTTAAATCCTGAGGGATGGCTCCAATTGAAGCTCCAGGGAAAATTTTACAATTTTTACCAATTCGTGTCCCTCGAAAAATCACGGCTCCCGACATAACATGAGTGCCTTCTTCGATTTCTACATCTGCGTGAATCGTAACAAAAGGATCTATAACTACATTATCAGCAATTTTAGCTGTGGGATTTACGTAGGCTAGGGGCTGTATCATAGCGGTTTTATTTGATTTTTGCGATTTGGGCCATTAATTCAGATTCGCACACGATTTTTTCTCCTACCCATGCTCTTGCTTTCATCTTGCAAATTCCTCGACGTACGGGTTCCATAAGCTCTAATTTCATAATAAGAGTATCCCCGGGAACTACTTTATCTTTGAATTTCGTATTATCGATTTTCATAAAATAAGTAGCATAGTTTTCCGGATCCTCCACGGTGCTTAATACCAATATACCTCCCGCTTGAGCCATGGCTTCAATTTGAAGAACTCCCGGCATAATTGGATCACCAGGGAAGTGACCATCAAAGAAGGGTTGATCATACGTTATGTTCTTTATTCCTACCACATGATTCTCGGATATTTCCATGATTTTATCAACCAATAAAAAAGGGTGGGCGTGAGGAAGCATTTTAATTATATCCTTGGTTGCGTAAATAGGTTTGGCATTAGGATCATATTGAGGACGCCCTTCTTGTTTTCTTCGCATTTCTTTCTTGATAACCTGTTTGATTTTTTTAGCAAAGGCTACATTGGAAGCATGTCCAGGGCGAGCGGCCATAATCTGGCCTTTGATAGGCATTCCTATCAACGCTAAATCTCCCACCATATCGAGAAGTTTATGCCGTGCCGGTTCATTGCTAAAGCGCAACTCTAAATTATTCAATATACCATCCTTCTTCACTTCAACCGATTCTTTATTGAAAATTTTAGCCAACCGATCCAATTCCTCTTGGTCGACTTTTTTATCAACTACCACTATGGCGTTATTCAAATCGCCTCCCTTAATGAGATTATTTTTTAGCAGATATTCTAATTCATGAAGGAAACAAAATGTACGACAAGGCGCAATTTCGGTGGCGAAATCACTCAAATTTGTCATGGATGCGTGTTGTGTTCCAAGCACGGGTGAATTGTAATCTACCATAACCGTTAGGCGATAATCATTTACGGGCATGGCAATGATTTCAACCTGATTTTCTTCGTCTTGGTAATGAATATTATAAGGGATTTCAAAAAACTCTTTCTCCTCATCTAACTCCTCGATACCGGTTTTTCTAATTCCTTCAATAAAGGTTATGGAAGAACCATCCATGATGGGCATTTCCGGCCCATTTACTTGGATTAGTGCGTTATCAACCTCACTACCTACTAATGCAGCCAAAACGTGCTCAATGGTGGAAACGGTTGCTCCATTTTTTTCTATTGTGGTTCCCCTACTTGTATCTGTTACCAAATCGCAATCGGCCTCAATTATAGGTTGTTCTGGTAAATCTGTTCTTTGGAATTTGTATCCATGATAAGCCTCTGCAGGGCATAATGTAACGGTTACTTTTGCTCCCGTGTGTAATCCAACTCCATCGAAGCTGATTTGTTCCTTTAAAGTAGTCTGTTTTGGATTAATATTACTCATGACGAGATTTGAGTGTATCGATTTCTTTTTTTAACTGTTTAATTTCCTTCTGTAATTGACTTACTTTTTGACTTCCAACTACGCCGCGAAGATACGCATTTACATCCATAGCGGGGGTTCCGGTCATTTTTTGGTTGGATTCCTTAATATTACCAGTAATGCCTGCCTGTCCTCCAAAAGAGTTATGTGGCGCAATATGTAAATGACCTGCAACTCCAACTTGCCCACCTAGTACACAATGATGGCCAATAACGGTGCTACCTGCAACCCCTGTCTGACTTGCGATTACTACATGTTCGCCGACTTCGACGTTGTGCGCTATTTGCACCAAGTTATCTAGCTTGGTTCCTTTCTTAATGATCGTTTTACCCATAGTTGCGCGATCGATACAACAATTTGCCCCCAATTCAACATCGTCTTCAATTTCTACAATTCCAACTTGAGGTATTTTCATGTAAACGCCATTCACAGGTGCGAAGCCAAACCCATCGCTTCCGATTACACATCCGGCATGAGCGGTAAATCTATTTCCTATTTGCGATAAACTGTAAATGGTAACCCCGGAGAAAATAGTGGCATCTTCTCCTATTATACAACCATCGCCTATACTCACTCTTTCATGAATTTGAGCTCCTCTTGCAATTTTTACATGGGCACCAATATGGCAAAATGGGCCAATGTAAGCGTCTTCAGCAATTTCCGCAGTTGCATCTATTAACGCTTGCGGATGAATTCCAGTTCGTTTTGTATTGGGATTGAAAAACAAGCTAAGTATTTGACAAAAAGCGAAATAAGGATTTTCATGTGCAATTAAAGTGCCAGACACTTTCTTTTGAGGATGGAAATCTTTGGGGATAAAAATAATACCACAACGCGATTCGTAAACTTGATGTTCATATTTTGGGTTAGCAAAAAATCCCAAAGAATATTCATCTCCTTCGTTGAGTTTTGCAACTGACTGAATCTCTGTGTTTTCATTGCCGGAAATAATTCCACCTGTTACCGAGGCAATTTTCTTTGCGGATAAAAGCGTCATAAACCACAAAGTAACGATTTCTATTTGAGCTTTCCGAAATACGCGATTGAAAAGAAGACTAATTAAAAAAAATGTCTATTTTAGCCGAAATTTAAACTAATCTAACCTAAAAAAATGAGTTCAACTGCAACAGTACCTAGTACTACAAACGGCCATCCTAAAGGGCTGTACGTCTTGTTTGTGACGGAAATGTGGGAGCGTTTTAGCTATTACGGCATGCGTGCCCTGTTTGTGTTATTTATGACTAAAGCTTTGTTGATTGACAAGGCACTGGCTTCCGATATCTACGGTAGTTACACGGGGTTGGTGTATTTAACCCCACTTCTAGGAGGATACATGGCCGATAGGTATTGGGGTAATAGAAAGTCTATTGTTATCGGGGGAATTTTAATGGCTGCAGGACAGTTCTTTATGTTTATTTCAGGTTCTGTTTATCAGTCCGCATCTGCACCTGCCTTCATGTTTACGGGTCTTGCCCTGTTGATTATTGGAAACGGATTCTTCAAGCCAAACATTTCAACAATGGTAGGTCAATTATACCCAGAAGGTGACAAACGCGTGGATTCGGCATTCACCATATTCTACATGGGTATAAATTTAGGTGCATTCATTGCTCCCTTATTATGCGGTTATTTGGGTGATACAGGAAATCCCGCGGATTTTAAGTGGGGATTCCTTGCCGCTGGTTTGGGGATGGTTCTGAGTTTAATATTGTTCATTGCTCTTAAAAACAAATACATTGTTACTCCCGAGGGAGAGCAAATTGGCGAAAAGGCTAACAACAAAAGAGATGTCAATGAATCAGAAGAGAAGTTACCATTGAATCCCAAGAGAATGTACTTGTGGATTGGGGTATTTGCGGCTTTGTTTGGCCTATTTTATTATATCCTTGACTTTGGAACTATAGGTTCTTTTATATTTGGACTAACCATTGCGGCTCCTGGCTTCATAATCACGGATCCATCATTGTCTAAAGTTGAAAAGCAAAGGATATGGGTGGTTTACATTGCTGCCTTTTTTGTTATTTTCTTCTGGGCCGCTTTTGAACAAGCAGGTGCTTCATTAACCTACTTTGCAGAGGAACAAACGGATAGAAACTTGTTCGGGTCTGTAATTCCGGCTTCGTATTTCCAATCTATTAACGCACTCGCCATAGTTATCTTCGCTCCAATATTTGTATGGTTGTGGGGATTACTTGGTAAAAGAAATATGGAACCTGCGTCTCCCTTCAAACAGGCGCTCGGACTTTTCCTTTTAGCCGTAGGATACCTAGTTATAGCGTTTGGTGTTCAGGGAATCGACCCAAGCACTAAGGTAAGTATGGTTTGGTTGGTGAGTTTATATACCATACATACATTAGGTGAGCTTTGTTTATCGCCCATAGGTTTGTCTATGGTAAATAAATTATCACCAGCTCGTTTCGCTTCGTTATTAATGGGTGTGTGGTTTCTTTCAACCGCTTCGGCAAATAAATTTGCTGGAACATTAAGTGCTTTATATCCTGAAGAAGTAAAAGTAGAGAAAAACTATCTTTCGGAAATATCCGATGCCGATTTAGCAACTATTGAGTCAAATGTAATAGATACAATGGCATTTAAAGCCGATCCTAAAGGGGAATATGCATTCCCTGTGGCCAACGTGTCATTGAATAAAAAGGATAAGGGTATGGCTATCGAGAATATCGTTTTCGATTCAACTAGTAAATCTTCCTACGTGAGTGTCTTCCACATGAAATTGATTAAAGGATTGAATAAGAATTTCACAAGCGCAGTCTTGATATCTGATACAGAATTGTTGACCATTGAAAAGATAGAAAAGAAGCAGGCAGATGGTACGTTTAAGACTATTTCAAACGCGCAAGTATGGAATTTAAAACCAGAAAAGCCTTCTTTCGCAGGGTTTCAGGTTAATACACTCTATGATTTCTTCATGATATTTGTAGTAATGGCCGGAGCAGCAAGTGTTTTCTTGTTTTTCTTAAGCAAGCGTTTACTCGTATTAATGAATGGAATACGTTAAAGGTAAAATTTAAACCATGAAAAAAGGCTGTCTTAAAGACAGCCTTTTTTGTTAATTTAATGTATCAACTTACTTCAGAAGGTCACGAGTTTAATTCTAAAATCGCGACTAGTTGCCTTGCAATTTAAGTGCTTCCGAAAGCAATACTTCTTTGTCAATGGGTACAACACCCCGCTTTTCGCATACCAATCCTCCTGCAAGGTTGCTCAACTCTGCTATGTAGGTTGGATGCAAATTTAAAGCGACGCAAAGACTTGCAACGGCAATAACTGTATCACCGGCTCCTGAAACATCGGCAATATTACGTAAATGAGCAGGTTTGCGATAAAACGAACCTTTATCGCTGATAATTACACCCCTTTCACTCAATGTTACCAAAGTGTGCTCATTGTGCATTTCGTTTTCAAGTATTGCAATTGCTTTTTCAATATCATCCAGGCTATCAATATTTGACTCCTCTATGTTTAATCCCTCTCTCATTTCTTTGAGATTCGGCTTAAACAGCTTCGTATTTTTATATTCTTTGAAGTTGGATTTTTTAGGATCTACCACGGTTGGCACACCTAGTTCATTGGCCTTAGCAATAAATTTCTCGATATTTCCCTTGTGTAAAACCCCTTTGTTGTAATCTTCAAATATTACGACGTTGCAATTCTCCAACTCCCTGAAATAATGTTCTTCCAAAAGAAAACTATCGACCGTATCGATGTCGGATTTCTCTTCATGGTCGAATCTTAGTAACTGATGGTTGTTTCCAATTAAACGTGTTTTGGTGGTGGTTTTGCGCTTTTCGCTTTCTAAAAGTGCTTTCGCATATATTCCTTCTTTTTCAAGAAGACTTTTCAATTCTTCCCCTTCTTTGTCTTTACCGATAACCGAACATATAATGGGAATTCCTCCCATTGCCTTAATATTCAAGGCAACATTTCCGGCTCCACCCAAACGAGAGTCCAAGTGTGTAACATCCACTACTGGAACTGGGGCTTCAGGAGAAACACGCTCTACTTTACCGATTATATAGTTGTCGACCATTAAATCTCCGACTATCAAAACGCGGAGACCGTCGAATTTTTGAAAGGTTTGTTTAAAATCCAAATTTGGAATCATGTTGCAAATATACGACTTAATTCAAGTGAGATAAGGCTAGTTTAATACGCTTTAATGCCTCGCTAATTTGAGATTCAGATGTAGCATATGACAATCGTAAGCAATTAGGAGCTCCAAAAGCAGAGCCTGCAACTGTTGCAACGTGTGCTTTATCAAGAATGTACAAGGCTAACTCATTTGAATCGCCAATTATTGAACCATCTTGGGTTTTCTTACCCAACAATGCCGTAATATCGGGAAAGAAATAAAATGCCCCCTGTGGCTGATTTACCTTAACTCCGGGAATTTCTGATAGGAGCGCACCCATTAATTTCCTGCGGGACTCAAATGCTAAACGCATCGATTCTACTTCTTTTCTGGATTGATCGGAACTTAAAGAAATAACACCCGCTGCTTGTCCAAGGGTATTGGCACCACTGCTTATCATGCCCTGGTATTTTTCGCATGCCGCAATCCATTCTTTAGGCCCTGCCATGTAACCAATTCTCCAACCGGTCATTGCAAAACCCTTTGAAAGTCCATTTACCGTCGCAACGCGATTGTTCATTCCAGGAAAGGCCGCAAGCGATTTCGGTCGATTTACATAAACGATTTCCTCATAAATCTCATCGCTTATTATCAAAACGTCGGGATATTGCCGTAAAACCTCAGCCCAACATGCAAGTTCTTCAGTCGTCATTACCGAACCACTAGGATTGCATGGGCTGGAAAAAATAATAAGTTTCGTCTTATCGGTAATATAAGATTTAAGCGTTTCGGCGCTCACTTTAAAGTCGTTTTCTATGGTGGTGGGGATTTCAATAACCGTTCCACCGGCATAATTTACCATACTAGGGTAGCTAACCCAATAGGGTGCAGGAATAATAACCTCATCGCCGGGATTAACAACCGTCATTACGGCATTGAAAATGCTTTGCTTCGCTCCATTACTAACAATAATTTCGTGAACTTCGACATTGATATTGTTGTCTCTACTGAGTTTTTCTTTAATTGCTTTTCTAAACGCTAACGTCCCTAAAACGGGCGGATAGTGCGTATCTCCGTTGTCAAGTGCTACTTTTGCCGCTTCGCCGATGAGAGACGGTGTGGCAAAATCAGGTTCGCCTATACTCAGGCTAATAACATCAACTCCATTATCCTTTAACTCACGTGCTTTCTTGGTCATCGCGATGGTTTGGCTTTCAACCACCCTTTGCATTCGATTGCTTAGATTCATCTACTTACAATAATACCACATATGTTTCAACTTTTACAGGTATTTTTGCGGTAATGCGCATACTTTTCGTGGCCAATAGAATGCCCTACCCACCATATCGGGGGGACAAGTTGAAGATTTTCAATTTAGGTAAAAGTCTTCGCGTAAACCATGAAATTCATTTGGTCACCATTGCTGAAAATGAAGAAGATATTAATGCAGTAAGCCATTTGAAATCGATTTTTCATAAAATTGATTATGTCTACATCCCTAAATGGAAGTCTAAATGGAATGTAATTAAAGCCTTGTTTTCATCTACACCCTTTCAAATAGCCTATTTTCGTTCTAACGCTTTTGAAAAAATGCTGCACCAGCAGCTGGCATCTAACAGTTATGATGCTATTCATGTTCAGCATTTGAGGATGTCTCAATTCATACCAGAGGAATTCAAACACAAAGCCATTTTAGACTTACCCGATGCCTTCAGTCTTTATTGGAAACGACGGTACTTATCCTCTAGTAATAGTTTCATTAAACTATTTAATAAAACTGAATACCATCGTTTAGATAGATTTGAAAAGTCGGTAATTCCAACTTTTAAAATGTCTCTGGTATGTTCAAAAGAAGACCAGCGCTACCTTAAAAATATCCCCAACACTTTTGTTAACTTACTTCAAAACGGTGTAGATACATTAACGTTTAAGCCATTGGAAATAAAGTTTGAGCCGCTAAGGATATTATTTACGGGAAATATGGACTACGCGCCCAATATTGATGCCGTTAATTATTTTGCTTCTGAAATATTTCCATTGATCTTGAGAAAGGTTCCTAAGGCTCAATTTATTATTGCGGGACAACGTCCGGTTTCAAAAGTTCAGCAATTAGCCTCAGAAAACATCAAAGTAACGGGCTTCATAGAAAATCTTGCCAACGAATATGCGAGAGCACATGTGGTGGTATCGCCATTGAGAATAGGGGCAGGTACGCAAAATAAGGTACTCGAAGCTTTATCCATGAATATTCCTGTTGTCACTACTTATGTGGGTTATGAAGGGCTGGAATTACCCCCGAATGTGGGAGCGCTGCCATCTAATGATGCATCGGAATTTGCCGATAATGTAATTAAAATGCTGAATGACATAAATTTTAGAAATAAAATGGGGGAATTAGGAGGTGAACTAATACGGTCTCGTTTTTCTTGGGCATCAATTGCATTGAAGCTAGAATCTTATTTGTTAGAGGTTCAAAAAAATAGCAATTAAGGCTTTTGGTGTATATTCGGGAATTAATTTCCCAAGTATGATAAATAAACCATTTACACTTGCTCTCGTTAATGTATTATTTTTTTGCTCGCTTTCGGCACAAGGCAGCAACAACGATAGTTTGATTTCTTCTTTCGCCGATAAACTAGAATTCCGAATGATCGGCCCTGCCACTACCAGCGGCAGAATTGTGGACATTGCCGTTAATCCTAAAAATAAATCTGAGTATTATATAGCCTCAGCCTACGGCGGTGTCTGGAAAACACAAAATGCCGGTATAAATTTCACACCAATTTTTGACAATTATGGGGTTCAAAGCATTGGTTGTATTTCTATTGATCCGAATAATCCGAATGTAGTTTGGGTTGGTACCGGCGAAAACAACAATCAACGAAGCGTAGGGTATGGGAATGGATTATACAAGAGCGAAGACGGGGGTAAATCATTTCAACGTGTCGGTTTAGAAAATTCCTTCCATATCGGAATGATTGCTATAAATCCGCAAAATTCCCAAGAAGTATGGGTTGCCGCATACGGTCCTTTGTGGGGAGATAAAGGAGAAAAGGGTATATATCATACCAAAGATGCCGGCAAAACGTGGAAATGTGAATTAGACGTAGAATTAGCAGGTATGAATGAAGTGCATTTAGACCCATTTAACGCTAATACAATCTATGCATGTGCACACCAAAGAAGAAGACACGAATGGACCTATTTAGGTGGTGGACCTCAAAGCGCTGTTTACAAAAGCACCGATAATGGACAAACTTGGAAAAAAATAATGAACGGATTGCCGAATAGCGATAAAGGCAGGATATCTGTGGAAGTTGCTCAAAACACACCTGGATTACTAACTGCGATTGTTGAAACACAAGATAAAAGTGGGGGCGTGTTTACCTCAAAAGATTACGGTGAGAGTTGGCAAAAAGTAAATGATTATTATACATCAGGCAATTATTATC
>JALRKL010000058.1 GCA_023268875.1 Bacteroidia bacterium | reverse complement strand
TGAATGAATTTGCATTGCAATTCTTCGAAAATCAACTTCACGAAACAGAAGAAGGTCAATCTGTAGCCTTACCGTATTTTAAAGAACGGGGTTATACAATAGAAACTATCAAGAAATGGCGTTTGGGATATAGCCCAGCGGGTTGGACGGCGTTTTATGATCACGCTAAAAAAGCAGGCTATACAGATGAATTGCTTCAATTGGCAGGTTTGATAAAAGCCAGAGAAAAAGACGGTAGTTTTTACGATTTATTCAGAAATAGGGTAATGTTTCCCCTTTTAGCCGTTAGCGGTAAACCGGTTGGTTTCGCAGGCAGAATAATGGGCAATGTCGATAAAGCCCCGAAATACGTAAACTCTCCAGAAACCCCTTTATACAAGAAAAGCGATTTTTTATTCGCCGTATTTCAAGCTAAAAATGCTATTCGCAAAGAGGATAAAGCCTTATTAATGGAAGGTTATACCGATGTAATGACCTTGCACCAATCGGGTATAGAGAATGCCGTTGCTAGTAGTGGAACAGCCTTAACACCCGGACAAATAAGATTGTTAAAACGTTTTACAGATAATGCCACAGCTGTATATGACGGTGATGCCGCTGGAATAAAAGCATCTTTAAGGGGAATTGATTTATTGTTGGAAGAAGGACTGAATGTTCGCGTGGTAACTATGCCAAATGGACAAGATCCAGATTCGTATTGCAAGGAACTCGGACCTGAAAAATTTCGGGAGTATCTGAATTCAAATGAAGAAAACTTTATTGTTTTTAAAGCCAAATTGCTTTTTAAAGATTGCGGAAACGATCCAATCAAAAAGTCTGAAGCTTTACGTGATATTATACAATCGGTTGCTTTAATTAATGATATCCTGAAACGCGATGCATTAATCAAAGAGTTGGCACGTGTTTGCGATACCGATAGCGGGGTATTGCATAGTGAATTATCAAAACTGCTGCGTTCAAAACGTTTAAAGGAAGGACAACAATTTTTACGTGAGGTAGATAATTTAATTCAGTCGGTACCAAGTGAGGTTCCGATAGGTTACAAGCTTAGTGATTATCATCAAGAGCGCGCTTTATTAAAGTTAATGATTCGATACGGTTCCAGATTGTATGATGAGAACACTACCGTAATTGAGTTCGTTATGAGTGAGTTGGATATGGATGAAGGTTTGAGTTTTGCACATGAAGATACCAAGCAGCTTTTGGAAGAATTTAAACGACTTTATAATGAAAAACCCGAATGGTATACGGCAGAGGAATGGGTGCAATTTACCGATACAACAATCTCATCATTTGCTGCCTCGGTTTTTTCTGAGGAACATAAATTAAGCGATCAATTTGAGAAAAGTTTTATTCATATCAAACGAGAGGGTGAGAATTTGAATAGGGAAATTTTGGATGTTTTCTTGAATTTGCGTAGAACCAAAATAGAGGAAGCGATTATTCTTCAGCAAAACCGTTTGTTAAATCCCGAGGAAGACCATGAGGAGATAATGTTGAATCTAAAACTTCTTCTGGATTTGAAAGTCAAAGTTGCAAATGAATTGGGAACAGTAGTTTCGAGATAATATGAAACGGAATGTGGTACATATACTCCTTTTATTAGTTACAGCCGTTTTAATCTTTGGTGCTTCACGACTCGACATGAGTCCTAAAAAGAGTTATGGAATGCCCCAAAATATCAACCCGATCAAAATAAAAGATGGATTTTTATATTACGATTCCTTGAAATTGCCCCTCGATAAAATTCCAAAGGTTAGACAGTTGCATACGCTCGCAAAGAAGGTCGTGGGCAAATGGTATAAGATGTATACGGCGATCAAAATTGAAGAAAGCGGGAACGACGGACAGAATTCATATTATGCAAAAGCGTACTACAATTTGGTAGGAATGCGCTATCCTCGCAAACGTAAAACGACGGCTATTCGCATGGGGAATGATTATTATGCCGTTTATGCCAATTGGTATGAGGGTATGATCGATTTTAGGTATTATATCGATTACATGGAAGGTTCATTCGAGCGTAAATTCAATAGGCAACCTCAAAACGAAGTAGAATTTATTAACCATATTTATGGTTCCTACAATATCTATTCCCAGTGGAAAAATGATGTATTTTGGATACTTAGACGGCACCCTTTGATGAGGGATACTTTATAAAGAAGATACTAAAAATGAATGCCATTCCGAAGGCTATGCCATTCATCAAGAAAACATCGTTATACGTACCGCCCCACTGTGCGATCAAATAACCCGAAAGCAAGCCACCGACAATAATTCCGAGTTCTAGGCTAATAAATAGGGTGGATATTGATTTCCCTCGATTCTCAATTCCTCCTAAGTCCCCGGCCCAGGCAAACAAGCTGGGGGCGTTAAAGCCTTGACCAATTCCGTAAAGTACAGCGCTTATATAAAAGAAATAAGGACCGTAAGCAGTAATTAATACACCCATTGCCAAAACTTGAACACCGGTTCCAATAGCAGTGGACCAAGCACGGCCCAATGAATCGGATATTTTCCCACTTAACAACCTAAATAGTAAAGAAAAACTTATGTATATCGTTAAGTAAAGTCCCTTATTTGCATACCCCAACGAAACCGTATAATCGGGCATTATCGTTAGAACCGACCCCAATGAAATACATACCAATAGCATTAAAATTCCTGGGCGCCAAGTAGGGGTGTATATCATTCTTCGCCACTGAAGTTTTGGCTTTATCTTTTTTCTATCTTTTGATAAGGTTTCGGGTAACGTGTAAAAAATAACGACTGCTACTATCGCAAACAATGCGCTTGTGGCGAACATCATATCACGACCAAAATGTAGGGCTATTAATGCCCCAAGGCCATATCCTAAACTGGTGCCGGCATTATTAAATAATCCTTGCCACCCCATTGCGCGACCCCTGTGACTTGCGGGAACTATATCTGCTGTGTAAGCGGTGAACCCCGTGGGGGTGAAACCTGTTGAGAAGCCGTGTACAACGCGAACCAATAAAAAACCTATGACCGAACCAATTAATGGATAAAAAATTCCAGCAGTAATGCAAAAAGCACAACCGATCATAAGCGTTGTTTTTCTTCCGATATTATCTGTAACCCACCCGCTCAATGGTCGCGCAATAAGAGCACTAATTGAGAATGCTGGGATAATCCAACCCAAATATTTTGCGCCTCCTAATTCGCGAAGCATATTCGGAAGCTCAGGAATAACCAAGTTAAACGAAAAGAAAAATAACAGTGCCGCCACACATAATCGAAAAAATTCGGGCGGATATACTCGCGTTTTCATTAGGGGTATTTGGCCACCAACGGCATCACTCGACCCTTTCCAAATGCTTTGGAACTAACACGCAGAATTGGCGGTGCTTGATATCGCTTGTATTCACTTCCATTTACCAGTTGTAATACCCGCTGAACCGTGTGCATGTCATATCCCTCAATTATAATTTCATTTTCGCCTTTAAACTCCTCTAAAAACATTCTTAAAATTCCATCCAAAATAGGATAGGGTGGAAGGCTATCTGAATCTTTTTGCTCCGGTCGAAGTTCGGCACTCGGTTCTTTTTCAATTATATCATTCGGAATGATTTCTTCGTTTCGGTTAATATACCGGCATAAAGCATAAACTTGGGTTTTATAAACATCACCAATAACCGATAAACTACCGCACAAATCTCCATAAAGAGTGGAGTAACCAACAGCCATTTCCGATTTATTGCTGGTGTTTAATAATATATAGCCCAATTTATTACTCAAGCCCATAAGTATAACCGCACGCGATCTAGCCTGTAGATTTTCCTCTGCAATTCCGATTGGCAAACCTTTGAAATAGGGAGATAGTGAGTTTTCATAAGCCTGATGTATTTCTTCTATGGGAATTTGAATACATTCATTGCCCAAGTTTTTGCTTAAGGCTTGTGCGTGAGATATAGAGCCGTCTGAACTGTAGCGCGAAGGCATCATTACAGCAAGAACGTTTTCAGCTCCAAGGGCTTGAACGGCTAATGTTTGCACCAATGCACTATCAACACCGCCAGACGCTCCAATTATTGCCTTTTTGAAACCCATTTTATCAAAATAATCTCTTATTCCAAAAATCAAACCTTTGTACAACTGTGGCAGAGGATCGGAATCGAAAGAAACGGCATTTTCACCAGGTATAAATCCGTTCTCACCAAATTCAACGGTGCGAATGCAACTCTCAAAATCGGGTAATTGAACGGCAATTTCTCCATTATTATTAACAGCCCTACTACTTCCGTCGAATATAAGCTCTGTGTGAACACCTACTTGATTTACGTATAGAACGGGCAAATTGAAACGGTTAACTTGACCGCTAAATACCCGGTTACGGTGTGAATCTTTTCCCAAATGAAAGGGAGAGGCTGACGGGTTAATGATTAAATCAGCGCCGAGTTCCTTAAGTGCCTCACCAGGACTTTTTGTATATTCAAAGTTGTTATACAAGTCCCATAGGTCCTCGCAAATTGCTATACCGATATTTACGCCTTTGAAAGAAATAACTTGCTGGGATGTTGCCGATTCAAAATAGCGTGATTCACTAAATACATCGTAAGTGGGGAGAAGCGTTTTAGGTATTATGGTTTCGATTCTGCCATTTTGCATGAAACAGCAAACGTTTTGCAACAAACGCCCTTTACCAGGATTCCGCATAACACCGCCCACTATAGCGGCAATTCCCTGACAGCTTTGAGCAACTAAATCAAGGCTGTATTCGCATTTCTCAACAAAAGAAGGATAATCCAATAAATCATCAGGCATATATCCTGAAACCGACATTTCTGGGAAAACAACCAAATCCACTCCTTGATTTTTAGCAGTGAATAGGGCATCCGCTATTTTGGATGTGTTGGATTCGAAATCTCCAATTTTAAAATTCAGTTGGGCAATAGCTATGCGTAACATTTCAATGTTGGAGAATTAAAATAAAATCCCCGCCGTTAATGAAATGAAATTATGTCGTCCGCTGTATGCATTATCCGATAAGAAATCGGTAAATCCATTATCAAAACGCAAGCCGGCCATGAAACTCGCATTTCCGGAAATAGGATATTCGATCCCAGCACCTAAAATCAGAGACATTCGGGCAGAGGCCATATTGTCGACATAAATAAACTGTGTGTTTTCCTCTTTTCCTCCATCAAATTCAAACCTGGTACTTTCTGTACTATTGGGATCGTGAGACGTGCTATTTGTGCCTTCGTACACAGATGTATTGTAGGTATCCACTTTGGTAGAGAGTTTACGAGAAATAGCGAAAGACGGGGCCAAACCTATATTGATGTAATACTTCATGCCACCCGTTTCATTCGATTTTAGTTTGATGTAAACTGGTATTTGAAGGTATTGTACGGCATATCGGAAATTAACGTTTTGGTAAACTTGAGTAGAATCCGAAACGGTACGTTGTAATTTACCACCGTGCTTTAAAATAGCAGGAGCTGTGGAAATAAGTAAATCGGCACCTATGAAGTAATTTTCTGAGTTCGTGAATCGGTAATCACCGGTAAGACCATAGGAAAATCCCAATCCGACATCGTCGTTTTGCATGATATCTCCCTCGGTTATTTTCAACCAGGAAAAATTTGGACTAATTTTGAAACCGAAATTGACGCGGTCGGTAACATCTTGGGCGTTTGATACATTGCTTGAAAATAACAGGGCAATGGCCATAAGGTGAGTGCTGAACTTCTTCATGTTTCGTTATACCTTTATATATATGCAAAAAAACAACTTTTTTAAGAAAACCGGTTTTTTGTCCCTTGGGGTAGTACTGTTGTTGTTAACATCTTGCCAAAACATTAAAGTAAAACCAGCCGATATCTCGCATCGAGATTTTACTTTAGAGTTGGAAAAACTGACTCAAAAAAGAGTTGAAGTTGCTGATTTGAAGAGGATTAAAGATGATTACGGACGTTTTTTTGATGTCTGGTTTTCCGAAATAATGGACTATTCAAAATATCGCGGATTTTCTGATGCTGAATTGGTACAAGTATTTGGTCAATGGTTGCAAGTCAATAAACCCGTGTTTAATGTATTGAAAGCGCATTATGACAATGTCCCCGATTGGCAAGAAGAACTCAATATGCAATGGGGCCATTTGCAAATGTTATTAACTCAAACACCGACTCCTAAGTTGGTGAGTTATTTTTCTCAGTTTAGCAACTACAACACATTCGTCGATACCACTGAGAAAGGGGAGGTATTGCTTGGTTTTTCAAAGGAAATGTTTCTCAATGATACGTTTCCCTTGTATGCAATGTTAGAAGTTCCCGGTTTTTACAATCGATATAATTCGCCTAAACAAATCCCGACGATCTTAATTTGGAATTATCTAAAGAGTACATACGAGCCCAAACACAAAATCCGTAATATGTTGGAACAGGCGGTATTCGATGGAAAAGTTTGGAATCTTCTATTGGAGATAACCAACGCAAAAAATCCTTTTGAAATGTTGGGTTATTCCGAGACAGAATGGGCTATGTTAGAACGCGATCAAGGGCAAATGTGGCGATTGTATTTAGAGCAAAAGGCATTGTACTCTAATGATTTCAATGTGTATCGACGCTATTTTGTTTATGGCGATAAAACCTTCGGACCTGGAATTCCTGCAGAATGTCCGCCATTAATCGGGAGTTTTACCGGGTATAAAATCGTACAACGATATATGCAGGAAATGGATGTGACTTGGCAGGACTTGTTTGAAGAACACGATGCCCAGAAAATTTTACGATTATCGGGATACAATCCGGTCAAATAAGGTAGGAAAATTTAGCCTGGCTTTGGCTAATTGAATTGAGTTGAACAAATCGCATAAATGTAATGGCCTTTAAAAGGAAACTATAAAATCATGAATCAAGAATTAAAAGAATACCTTGACGATCGTTTGAAAAACAATCATTTTATCCATCATATGGGATTGAAATTAGATGAAGTCGATACGGGTGAAGCTCGTATGTCCATAAATATTGAGTCGCATCATTTACAACAAAATGGGTTCATGCATGGAGGTGTAACAGCCACGTTATTAGACGTAGTTACTGGAATAGCCGCCTACACGGCAGTACCTAAAGAGAAAAATGTTGTAACCGCGGATTTAAAAGTTAGTTATTTAAATCCGAGTACTTCAAAAAAAGTTTTTGCAATCGGACGCGTGAAAAAAGCCGGTAAATTCTTATTATTTTGTGAAGGGGAAGTTTACGATCAAAGAGAAAATCAAGAACCACTTCTTGTGGCAACTTGTTCCTCTATTATGGCGGCAGTAGACATCCCAGTGGTTAAAAATAAATAATGAAATACAGAGAAACCTTATACGCAAATTATCATACCACTCAAAGTGGACGTGCCGCATTAACCGATGCGAGATCATTATTTGATAGGGAAAAATGGAGATTTGAAAAAGAAATAATACCCCTAATTGACCTTCCAAAAACAGCCCGAATTTTAGATATTGGCTGTGGGAGCGGTAGTTTTCTTAAGGCTTTATCTGATAATGGGTACGAACAATTTACCGGTATCGATTTAAGTGAAGAGCAAGTTCGGTTGGCTCATGAACTAGGTGTTAAGGAGGTGCAACAAGGTGATCTGGTGGCATTTTTAGAATCAGCTAATGAAAAATTCGATTTAATCTCAGGCTTAGACATTATTGAGCATTTCACAAAGAACGAATTAGTGGAAGTATTGAAATTAATACGAATACATTTGAAACCTGAAGGAATGGCACTTTTTCGCACTCCCAATTTAGACGCACCGATGTCTTCGGTTTATGCCAATGGTGATTTTACTCACGAAAATTATTTGAATGCATCCTCGGCTCAACAATTAATGCTTTCGTGTGGTTTTGCTAACGTTCGTGTAGTTGAATCTAATATGCAAATCCCCAATGCACTGAAAGAGATTTTCCGAAAAGTGATTTTTGCCGGACTGAAATTCAAGTTCAAGCTAACATTATTTGCAACCGGTAGAAGCACCCAAAATGTACTTATAAGTCCAAATATGGTAATAATTGCAAAAAATCATGGATAAAAAAATTGCATTAATAACAGGCGCTACATCCGGCATAGGAGCTGCATGTGCGCATCGATTCTACGAAGAAGGATACCACATAATAATTACCGGAAGGCGCTTAGAACGCCTCAATAATTTCGCATCACAACTCGACGCTTCACGCATAAAATGTTTGTGTTTTGATGTTCGAGACAGGAGTCAGGTAATACAAACATTAGAAACGCTTCCAATGGAGTGGCGAAAAATCGACGTGCTTGTCAATAATGCGGGCTTGGCACTCGGATTATCGACATTTTTCAAGGGTGATATGGATCATTGGGATACCATGATGGATACCAATGTAAAAGGATTGTTGTACGTTTCGCGTTCGATAAGTCAAGGAATGATCGGCAGAAAACACGGTCATATAATAAATATTGGTTCAATTGCAGGCAAGGAAGTATATGCAAACGGAAATGTGTATTGTGCAAGTAAACACGCGGTTGATGCGCTTAGTAAGGCTATGCGAATTGAGCTGGCAGAATATGGAATACGCGTTAGTGCGGTTCATCCCGGCGCAGTTGAAACAGAATTTAGTGAAGTTCGTTTTGAAGGGGATACAGAAAAGGCAGCCCTAGTATATAAAGGATTTGAAAATCTCGTTGCCGAGGATATCGCCGACGCTGTCTATTACATCGCAAGTAGAAAACCACACGTTAATATCAACGATTTGGTTATTATGCCCCAGGCCCAACCTGTGGCTTCAGTCATTCATCGGAAATAAGAACATGAGCAATAAGAATAAAGGGAAAAAAGGTGTTGTGTACAGTACCAATCCGGATTTTCAATACGATTCGGATAGCCAAGAAGAACATGAAACATTAGCCCCAGCACTTCAAAAGTTGTACGTGCGTCGAGAAGTGCGAAGCGGAAAACCAACGACCGTTATAAAAGAGTTTGTGGGTACCAAAGACGACCTTAAAGACCTTGAAAAACAAATAAAACAATACTGCGGCGTAGGGGGTAGTTCGAAAGACGGTGAAATATTAATACAAGGGGAACTGACCGATAAAATCAAAGAGTTTCTCCAAAAAAAGGGATACAAAACAAAAGGGTAAAGCGGGGTGTTACCTTATATAATGAAACGCTATTTACTTTGGCTTTTGCTGCCATTGGCATGCGCGGGCAGTCTAAAAGAAGAGAAAAAATCAACCGTTATGACACAAGAAATACAGTCATCAGAATTGGATAGCATTGTCTTAGGTGGAGGATGCTTTTGGTGCTTAGACGCCGTATACCGAAACATGGAAGGTATTGAAAAAATTGAATGCGGATACTCCAACGGACTTGTTAAAAAACCAACTTATCGAGAGGTGTGCACGGGTCGAACCCAATGCGTGGAGGTGGTTAAGCTCTATTTTGATACGCAAAAAACCAATTTGGAAGAAATACTTACCGTATTTTGGCGCATACACGATCCTACAACTCTCAATCGCCAAGGAAACGATATTGGCACCCAATACAGGAGCGGTATTTATTTTTTGGGGGAAGCCCAAGAACGCCTTGCCCGGAAAAGCCTGGAAGCAGCTGCGGAGTCAGGCTTGTGGGATGATCCTATTGTAACAGAAATTGAACCTCTGAAGGATTACTCAACAGCTGAAGATTACCACCAAAACTATTACGAAGGGAACAAGAATCAACCGTACTGTGTCTTTGTAGTGGGAGAGAAGGTCGAAAAGTTCAAAAAACTATTTAAGGACAAACTAAAACATTAACGCGGTCGGTGTATTTGGGCGTTTAACAGTGCCACGCCGGCTCCGACAGTCCATCCGATGAGAACATCAGAAGGATAGTGTTTTCCCGCAGCAACTCGTAAAACCCCTGTTATTAAACTAAGTCCAGCCGCAGACCAACCAATTACTTTGGTGTATTTTGGGGCGTCTGCCACCGTGTAGGCATACCACAAGCTACTCGCTGCAGCGGAGGCTGTTAACGAGCTATGTCCACTAAAAAAAGATTGGTAATCATCCTTTGAACCCCAGCTACTTGGTCGCTCGCGCCCCACTAATAACTTAACGGTCTGAGTCAAATTCGCTGTTAAAAGAGTGTTTTGTATCAATAAATTCGCATATCGCCAATCTATTGACTTTGAATTTGGGTCAATTGTTGCCAATCCACTTACCACTGCGGTTGCCCAAAATCCTATATCTGAAGCGTTTCTAAAGGATACCTTATTGTTTTTTTGATGAAATCGATCGACAGACGTGATTTCAAATTTATTGGGATTGATAGGGTGATTTTGAACCAAATATAAATTAGTGAATCCCCAAACTAAATTTCCCGTGTATATACCAATTTCACGACCTTTTGAAAGGTGTACAGTCTGTGCAGTAAGTACATTTGACCACAATAAAACGAGACTTAGTGTCGTTTTGACACTGAAAATTAAAAATTTATATTTTGTATTTAATGACTTGTTTTTCAATTTGTTAAATGGTGTTTTATAGGGCTAAATTTATGTGTACTTATTGTGCGAAACTCTTGTTTAAATTATTGTGGATTTATTGGGTAAAGATACGAATGCATAGTAATTTTGTAGCACAAAAATAATCTGATTTATCTATGATGACTAATGAAGCGCTGTTATCAGCCATTCAAAATCACGCCAATCAAGTTTTCGAAAATTTAACAACCGAAGAATTGGTGAAAAATGCGCTGGAGAGAAATGAGGGTACCCTAACCGATATGGGAGCATTAGCAGCCGATACGGGAGAATTTACAGGAAGGAGTCCGAAAGACAAATTTATGGTTCGCGATGCTAAAACTGCCCAAACAGTGTGGTGGGGAAATGTTAACCAGCCTATAGAACCGGATCAATTTGACGCACTTTTGAATCGTGTGGTTTCCCATTTAGAAGGGAAGGATATTTTTGTTCGCCATGCATATGCCGGTGCTGATCCAAATTATAAAGTTAATATTCAAGTAATTACCGAAAGTGCTTATCAGAATCTATTTGCAAAACATCTTTTCTTGCGCCCAAGTGCCGAAGAAGCAAAAACACAACCGACGGAATGGTTAATTATTGCAGCACCATCTTTCAAAGCCGATGGTGAAAAAGATGGTGTAAGGCAGCATAATTTCACCATTGTTGACATGTCGCGTAAAATCATTTTAATCGGGGGAAGTGGTTACACTGGTGAAATTAAAAAGGGAATATTTGGGGTGATGAATTACATCTTACCACAAGAAAAAAATGTGCTGAGTATGCACTGCTCTGCCAATATTGGTGAAAAAGGAGATACTGCCATATTCTTTGGTCTAAGTGGTACTGGAAAAACGACATTAAGTGCTGACCCAAAAAGAAAACTTATTGGTGACGACGAACATGGATGGTCGGAGAATACCGTTTTTAATTTTGAAGGAGGCTGCTATGCCAAGTGTGTAAACCTTACAGAAGGGAAAGAACCCCAAATTTGGAATGCGATTAAACACGGTGCACTTGTAGAAAACGTTCGCTATTTTCCTGGAACTAATCAGGTAGATTTTGATGATATTTCAGTTACAGAAAATACTCGTGTTGCATACCCTATTGAATATATTGATAACATCGCCGAACCTTCGATTGGCGATGCTCCTAAAAATATTTTCTTCCTAACGGCGGATGCATTTGGTGTGCTTCCTCCTATTTCAAAATTGACCCCAAGTCAAGCTATGTATCACTTCATCAGTGGTTACACCGCTAAGGTGGCTGGAACAGAGGCAGGGGTAACCGAACCACAAGCCACGTTTTCGGCATGTTTCGGTCAGGCATTTTTGCCGTTACATCCAGCAAAATATGCGGAAATGTTAGGGAAAAAATTAACGGAAAACCCAGATGTTAATGTTTGGTTAATTAATACAGGATGGACCGGAGGTCCTTACGGGGTTGGGTCGCGTATGAAACTTTCGTATACACGAGCTATGATAACCGCTGCCCTTGAAGGCAAATTGAATAGCGCGTTCACCGAGCATCCCGTATTTGGCGTGTTAATGCCCAATGAATGTGAAAATGTGCCATCTGAGTTATTGCATCCACGCAATACTTGGACAGATAAGTCTGCCTATGATGCTCAATGTCAGAAGCTTGCGAAATTATTCAATGAGAATTTCTCCAAGTTTGCTGATGGTTCCAGCGATGAAATTAAATCGGCAGCCCCAAAACTCGCAGAGATCGGCTAATCACCGGTTTTGATTGAACCAAAAAAGCCACCGTTTTGCGGTGGCTTTTTTTATCTTTGCGCTTAATTATGAGCCTCAGTTCCCACGAAGTAAAAAAATTATTCCTTGAATTCTTTGAATCCAAACAACATCAATGTGTTCCCTCGGCACCAATTGTTGTTAAAGGCGATCCAACTTTGATGTTTACCAACGCGGGAATGAATCAATTCAAAGATTTTTTCTTAGGAAATTCCAAAGCCACCCATACCCGCATAGCCAATAGCCAAAAATGTTTACGTGTGAGCGGAAAGCACAACGATTTGGAGGAAGTAGGTCACGACCATTACCACCACACCATGTTTGAAATGTTGGGCAATTGGAGTTTTGGCGACTATTTCAAAAAGGAATCCCTTTCTTGGGCATGGGAGTTACTAACGGAGGTTTATAAATTGCCTAAAGATAGGTTGTACGTAAGTGTTTTTGAGGGAGATGCAAAAGAGGGACTTGCATTCGATCAAGAAGCTTATGATATATGGGCCGCTATGGTTCCTAAAGCACATATCGTTAAAGGAAATAAGAAAGATAATTTTTGGGAAATGGGCGATACAGGACCATGTGGACCCTGTTCCGAAATTCATATTGATATGCGCTCTGATGAGGAACGTTCCAAGGTAGAGGGTGCTGTCTTAGTTAATGCAGACCATCCCGAAGTTATTGAAATTTGGAATAATGTGTTTATGGAGTTTAATCGTCTATCTGATGGATTATTACAAGCATTACCTGCAAAACATGTTGATACGGGAATGGGTTTTGAACGCCTAGTTCGGGTTATTCAACAAAAGAAATCTAATTACGATACGGATATATTCCAATATATTATTCAAAAAACTGCCGCTTTATCGAATGTACCTTATGGAGCTTCGGAAAAGTCAGATATTGCGCATCGCGTAATTGCAGATCATGTCCGGGCGGTAATTATGATAATTTCAGACGGTCAACTTCCCTCAAATAATGGTGCTGGTTATGTAGCAAGGCGCATACTCCGTCGAGCAGTGCGTTATGGGTATAGTTATTTGAATCTGAATAAACCCTTCTTGTCCGAATTAGTCCCATTAATTGCCGATTTCTTTAAAGATTCGTTTACGGAGATAAAACAGCAAGAAGAATTTATTCAAAAAGTAATTCGAGAAGAGGAACTTTCGTTCTTCAGAACCCTCAGTTTAGGCATGGGCCGCTTGAATGATTTCTTCGAAAATCATGAAGGTCAAAAAATATCTGGGGAGATGGCGTTTGAGTTATACGACACTTTTGGCTTCCCAATAGACCTAACAGAATTAATCGCACGCGAAAAGGGCATACAAATTGATTTAGACAGATTTCAGAAGGCCTTGCAAGAACAGAAAAACAGATCTAAGGCCGATGCCAAAAAAGACACGGGAGACTGGACGGTGGTTTTGGATAGTTCTGAGGAAGCCTTTTGTGGGTACGATCATACCACTGTGCAGACGCAAATTTCACGTTTTAGACAAGTTGAACAAAAAGGTAAAACATACACACAACTCGTTTTAGATAATTCGCCTTTTTATGCCGAGAGTGGAGGGCAAGTTGGGGATACCGGTGTCTTGGTCGGAGATGACGGCTCTGTAATAGAAATCTTCGATACACAAAAAGAGAATAAATTACATGTACTTTTCACCAAAAGTAAAATTAATAATCCCTCTCAAAATTATACGGCTAATATTAATACCAATAGAAGACATCTCATTTCCAGTAATCACAGTGTAACCCATTTGATGCATTCTGCCCTTCGAGAAGTTTTGGGAGATCATGTAGCACAAAAAGGAAGTTTGGTAAATGCAGACGGATTGAGATTTGATTTTTCTCATTTCGGAAAAATGTCTGACGAGGAAATAGAAAAAGTAGAAACGCGCGTTAATGAAAAAATACGTGAAAATATCCCACTTGTAGAATTTCGCGATATGCCCATAGAGGATGCTCGCAAAATGGGAGCCACGGCTTTATTTGGGGAAAAATATGGAGATTCAGTACGTGTGATTCAGTTTGATGCGAAGTATTCAATTGAACTATGTGGTGGAACCCATGTAAAACAAACTTCGGATATTGGAATGTTTAAATTAATTTCTGAGGGAAGTGTTTCTGCCGGTGTGCGAAGAATCGAAGCATTAAGCAATCAAGGTGCATGGTCGTTCGTGAATCAAAAACTTGCAGAACTACATACTATTCACGAAAAGTTGCAATTCCCTAAAGATATAAATCAAGCCATTGATAAATTAATTGAACAGCAAAATCAGTTAAAAAAGCGTTTAGAATCATTAGAGCAAGCTCAGGTGTCGGCTATTTTAAAAGAATTAAAAAGCGAGGCTAAAGAGCAAAATGGCATTTATTTCGTAACCAAACAATTGCAGTTGCCGAGTGTAGAAGGGGCCAAACAAATTTGTTTCGATTTAAAAGACTCCTTCAATAAAACCGTTGTGGTTCTGGCTTTCGAGGCAGATGGAAAACCGGGTATAGCTATTTATATATCAGAAAATATAGTTCAAGAAAAATCTTGGAATGCGAGTCAATTGGTTCGTGAGTGTGGAAAGCACATTCAAGGTGGTGGCGGCGGACAAGCATTTTTTGCCACTGCCGGAGGTAAGGATTCGTCTGGGTTGCCCGCTGCATTAGATCATGCAAAGGTTAGTTTTGGAATCTCTTAAGGCTGATTATCGAGAGAAATACTTGTTTACTATTGAAGTAACACAACCTTTTTGGTTTCGAAAAAAGGTTCTGGAATAATCTTGTGAATTGATTGGGATTTAAATTTAAACTTCGGATTCAAGGCGAGCGCATCGTTCAGCTCTTCGCTAAGGTCTCCGCCTTTTAAAAAAGCCATATAGGGCTTGTTATTCCATTTTTGATTCATCCATTGAATCAACTCTTTTGTGGGAGCAACTGCTCGTGAAACCGCCATATCAAAGGTTTTATTGATGTTTTCCACCCTTGAATGTGAAGCCTTTAGATTTATAAGGCCGATGTCATCTGCGATGGTTTTAACTACCTGGATTTTTTTTCCAATACTATCAACCAAATGAAATTGAATATGGGGGAGGGCAATGGCCAAGGGAATACCGGGAAATCCACCGCCTGTACCAATGTCAATAACCGATTCAATATTCTCAAATGATGCCAATTTCAATAACGCAAAAGAGTGCAAAACATGGTGAACGTAAAAATTATCGATATCCTTTCTAGAAATAACATTCACACGGGCATTATGGTATTGGTATAAATCAAATAAAAAATTGATTTGTTCAATTTGTTTATCGTTAAAATCAGGAAAGTATTTGTAGATGATATCCGCGTTTACCATATTATTTTCTTTTTGAAGAAGGCCCGAATTCCAACGAATACGTACCAAAGACTATGAAACAAATTCCAAATAGGATAAAAAGGGGCTGCAATGGTCATATTTAGAAGCCTGCTCTTATAAAAAAACAGTATCCATTCCGGAATGAATTTGATCATTAATAACCCAACTGGGTATAGCCAGCTACTACTGAATATAAGAAACAGGCAAATTCCAATCCAGAAGAGTAAGTTGAAAATCGGAAGTATCGATAATTTTAAGGAAATACTAGACTTGTACAACTTCCCCACCCACAGATGGCGCATACGTTGACGCCAATAGGCTTGGAAATTTTTGGGACCTTTTGAATATATATAAGCCTCGGGTTCAATAATTACTTGGGTGTTTTTGTTGTTCGCAACTGCTTGAACGAATAAATCATCGTCTCCAGCAGGTATGTGGTGATGTGCTGAAAAACCACCCACAGAGTTATATATCGTTTTTGTATAGGCCAAACTTCGACCAACACCCATATAGGGCTTTCCCCTCAGTGCCATTCCAAGATAATTGAGCGCCGTATACATGTTTTCGTAATGTATAAGTCCTCCTAAAATTCCTTTAGAATTAATTGGAGCTACGCCAAGTACGACGGATTTACCTTCGGTGAATCCAGACATCATGTGTTTTAACCACTGATTGCTGCTAGGCACACAATCGGCATCTGTGAGGACCAAATGTTCATATTGTGCTTTTTTAATGCCTAAGGTTAATGCAAGTTTTTTGCCGCCGTTTTTGATTACCGCAGGATCCATTAACACATATTTTAATCTCGGATGATTTTTCGCCTCCGTCACCAACAAATAGGCGGTTTCGTCGGCACTGCAATCATCAACTACAACTACCTCGAAATCGGGATAGTCTTGTGAGAGCCAATCTTCTAAGTGCTTCTCTAAATGTAATGCAGCATCTCGAGCACATATAATTACACTTGCCGGTGGGCATGCAATTGATTTTTCCTTTTGGGAATTTCGCTTTACGGGGAAATAAAAGTAAAAAAAGTAAACAGCGGTAATCAACCAAATTAATCCTAAAGTGATGATAAAACGGATATCCGTAGGAGTGAAGTACAGGGCTTCAAAATAGTTTTTTAGGTCCTCCATTTATATAAACACTCAAAATTACGATACCTGCCCGAAATCTATTAGGAAATTTGTCAGCAAGTTATCCCCTTAAATTACGGTTTGGTTAAAGTAATTTGAACTGTATTTAAAGATTGTAAATGGATTTAAGAATGGAGTAATCTGTGATACATGCAACTATTTCAATTATAAGGTTTTGTGATTTTTTTTACAGTTTGATGTTTTATAATAAAGTTAATTAAAAATGTCTTTAGTTTAATATAGCTTACTGAAACCTAATATTCCTTTAATTCTGTGTTTCGATTTACGAAATAGCCTACGTCAATATTTGCATTACCTATTAACACAATTTATGAAAAAAGTAATTTTTACCATGTCATGTGCATTAACCGCTCTAGCAGCTCAAGCACAAAGCGTATTCCCAACCTTGGATGCGAACATTTACGATCCAGCTAAATTTGCTACAGATCCAAATGAAGTAGTTATTCCTGCTTCACCTTTAAAGTACGATGTATTATTTGTTGGTGGTGTTGATGAAGTAACCAACAAAGACGGACAAAAAGCACTTGCCAAAGAGTGGCAGGATTTTACCGGTTATGTGGCTATCAACGGCCGTTCTGATTCTGGTTATGTTATTGTAAATCATGAGCGAGTTCAAACTGATGCCGTTAACGGCGACGGAGGTGGTATGACCGTTTTCACTGTTTATTATAACCAAAGCAAACAAGCATGGGAAGTTATAGATGATAACAAAGGTAAATTCCGTAACGTAGACTTTTCTGAAGTAGGCGGTACCGGTGCAAACTGCGGGGGTATCCAAACGTCTTGGGGTAAAGTATTTACTGCCGAAGAGTGGGGCTCTGCCTTTGGAAGCAATGCAATCTTAGCGGCTCAAGGCATTACCGATACTTCAAACTTTACCATTAAAACTTTCAACGGTACTGCTGTGAACCAAAGCGTTCCGAAGTATATGAACTACCAATATATGGTTGAAGTAGACGTGAAGGCCTGTAAAGCCATTCGCAAGAACTACAATATGGGTCGCTACGATCACGAGGGTGGTTGGATTGCATCAGACCGTCGTACAGTTTACCTTACTGACGACTACTCTGTTGGTGCGGTACTTTTCAAATTCGTTGCTGAAAATGCCGAAGATTTCTCTAAGGGTCAATTATACTGCTACAAACAGTCTGCCGACGGTATGACAGGGGAGTGGATTGCCTTGAATATGGATTTGAATACCATGATGAATGCTCGTGAAGAAGCATGGAAATTAGGCGCGACTACATTTATGCGTTTGGAATGGATCGAAGGTATTAGTGATGATATAATCTTTATCGCTGAAACCGGCCGTGGCAAATCTCAAAGCGTAAAGCCCGCTTTATTAAAAGGAGCAACTTTAGCACAACACCTAATTCATCTAGATGTCGCCGATGGTAAATTAGATTCCTCTTTTACCGATATGTACGGACGTGTATTGCGTCTAAACGTTAACACGGGTAAAGTAGAAACAGCCATCGAAGGCGGTGGAAACTTGAAAAACAATTACACTCCAACCAATAACCACCTTTCTTCACCCGACGGTTTAACGGCTGTTACTATCGACGGTCGTGTGTACTTGTCAATCCAGGAAGATATGAACCCTTCAGGTTTGCCAGCCAATCCTAAGCACTTTACTAACGTTGCGTGTGAAAATTACATGTTAGATGTAACCGGCGATCACGAAGGTAAGGTATATAGTGTATCTGATTTGCAGCGTTTCTTAATCGGTCCTAAAGGTTGTGAAGTAACCGGAGGTCGTTTTACTCCTGATGGCGGTACCTACTTTATCAATATCCAGCACCCTTCAACTTCGAATAACGCGCCTTTCAATCACTCTGTTACAATTGCGGTAACGGGTTACAAGACCATTTTCAACGAGTCTTTCAAAACTCAGCAGTTCTTGAACAGCGACGAATTCAAGAATGCAGAATTCAGCGTATATCCTAACCCTGCTTCTCGTGAAATCCACTTCAATAAAGTGGTAGATGTTGCTATTTATAGCGTTGACGGTAAACGTATGAAAGTAGCTCGCGATGTTCAAACTTTAGACATTGCAGACTTGAACACAGGTACTTACGTTATCAAAACGGGTAACGGTTTAACTAAAAAATTAGTTATCAAATAATTAAATCAGTTTCATAAAAAAACGGGAGCTTGCTCCCGTTTTTTTCGTTTTTGAAATTATGAAAAAAATCCGCATTCTACTCGTTACCACGGCACTCGCAATTGCCACTTTTGGCTTCCTTAAGCCCAATAATCCCAAACTAGAAATCTCCAATCGCTTAGGGGAAACCACCGAAGGCCTCTTACTTTCGGTCAACAATTGGCAAAAAGATCTCAATCAACCTTGGCAACAGCATAAAATGCACTACGATACCTTTCGTGATTTATATAAATCTATGGAGACTTATGTCTCGTTCCGGTATCCGGAATTAGAAAAATCGCTAAACGGTGGACCCGTTCCAAGTATCGTAACAGATGTAGTAATTCTGCATCAAGACAATCCTCATGGCCTTCAAGTAATAGAGGAAATACTTGGAGAGGAAGCGGCATTAGATACTTCAGAACTAAAAAATGAACTGGCCTTGTTAAGAGTTAATTTGTTAAAATTACAAAAATCTTGGAAACAATTTCCCCTTAAGGTATGGGAGATTTTTGATGCCAACCACCAGTCAATTTCCAGAATAATGTCTTTAGGACTCACCGGATTTGATTCGCCCGTTTTTTTGAGATCCATCCGAGATTCGCGTATCATAATCGAATACGCCCAAAAAGATTTGCAGTTATTTCAAAACTGGGGAAATCCGAATTTATTCAATGCCTTACAGGACCATTTAGAAAAAGCCCAAATCGTTTTAAAAGCGGAAAATGAATTTGAAGATTTAAATCGTGTTGATTTTTACCGGAATTATTTAATTCCAATACAAAAAATGCTCCGTAAATGGCATTTTTCCACTGAATATGAAACCTATGAAGAAACGGGAGCATTTCCAAGAGCTATTCAATCCAAAGCCTTGCACTTATTTGATACGAACTATTTAAATCCCTTTTTCACCATGAGAGGCAAACCCTCTCATGTAAGTAAGGATCAAATCAAACTCGGAAAAATATTATTCTTTGATCCGATATTATCCAAATCCTTACAAATGAGTTGTGCCAGCTGCCACCTTCCAGAGCGGGCTTTTAGCGATGGCAAGATTACGAGTATTCCTAAGAAACTCGATGATAAAGCACGTAACGCGCCTGGACTGATTAATACAGCCTATCAAGGAAATTTCTTTTGGGACCTGAAATCGGAAG
Organism: Bacteroidia bacterium; assembly: GCA_023268875.1. Taxonomy (GTDB): domain Bacteria; phylum Bacteroidota; class Bacteroidia; order NS11-12g; family UBA955; genus VMCP01. Next base: position 8,727 of record JALRKL010000058.1, on the reverse strand, counting down.
ATTTGAACAACCAAATCATGCATGTTTTCGAACATGCCAATGAATTTAATACCACCCCAGAGGAAATTACACAAAAATTGAAACAAAGCGAAGAATACAAACGTCTTTTCCAAAAGGCGTTTTCGAGTTTCGAGGAACCCATTTCTTTGGGGAATATTAAATCAGCTATAGAGGTTTTCCTGCGCAGTTTAAATGCACTGAATTCACCTTTTGATCGCTATTTGAGATCCGAAACAGAGGTGATAGCTCCGGAAATTATTAATGGTGCTAATTTGTTCTTAGGAAAAGCCGCCTGCGGTACTTGTCACTTTGCACCAATATTTAACGGTTTCGTGCCGCCTCATTATGGGGAATCCGAGGGTGAAATCATCGGCGTTTTGGATAAACCCAACGGAAACCAGGTAGACACAGATTGGGGTCGTTTCCACCTTTTTGAAAGGAATTATCCAAATGCCGATTTTATTAAAGGAATGTTCAAAACGCCAGGAATTCGCAACATACAATATACAGCACCGTATATGCACAACGGACAATTTAATACCCTAAGTGAGGTGATGGAATTCTATAATCATGGAGGCGCACTTGGGAAAGGAGTTAATTGGCCGCAACAAACACTAGCACCAGATTCACTAAATCTAACAAACCAAGAAATACAAGATGTAATTCGTTTTATGCATAGTCTGAGTGATACCGCAAAAACGGTTGTAAGACCGTTTTTTTTGCCTGAATTTTCCAATCCGAAATGGAATAATAGAAAATGGAAGGGTACTTATAGTTTCGATTATTGAAGATAATGCAAAGATTTAACTTACGGCATTAACTAAGGGGGGCTCAAATAACATATTCAAACCCTTACAATATTTGTATTTACGTTCTTATCGAAAGGGTTAGTTTTCCATTTTATGAACCATTAGTTTGAATTATTGTATTTTTTACAATATACTTGAAGTAATTATCCTATGGATGTAAATTTACAATCACACTTTCAAGCTGCCGTTTCAGTCGACAACGTGATTTTTGGTTTCGATACCAACGGGTTGAACGTACTGTTGATTTATCGAGGCGCAGAACCCTATCGCGACAGATGGGCCTTACCTGGGGATTTAATCGATTTGAAAACCGATACTCCTGATAGCGCTGCTGTCAAGGTTCTTCGAAATCTTACCGGACTTGAGGAACTTTATATAGATCAAATAAGGACCTTTGGTAGACTCGACCGACACCCATACGGCCGGGTATTTACCGTGGCTTATTTCGCCTTAATCAAAACACAAGATTATTCCGTTGAGGCTTCTTCTTGGGCTGAACAAGCCGAATGGTTTCCAATCGATAATTTACCAGAACTGCCCTTTGACCATAATGAAATCTTTAATTATGCCAAAGAATTGCTGAAAATGAAAATCAGAAAGCAGCCCATTGGTTTTGAATTATTGCCGAAACATTTTACATTAACCGAGTTGCAGCGCTTGTATGAAGCAATTCTTGAAAAAGAGTTTGATGTTAGAAATTTTAGAAAGAAAATCCTTAGTATGGATTTTATTACCGATACGGGACTTAAACAACACAGTGTGATGCACCGCCCCGCAAAACTGTATAGATATAATTTTCGTAAATATGCTAAATTGATGACAGGAGGGTACGATTTTGATCTTTAATTTTTAGAATAGTCGCTCTGGATGAAGAAATTTACGATTTTCTGCCTGCTTTGCTGCGGTGCTGTTATGCTCTTAGCTCAAGCAAAAGGTAAGAAGCCCCGTGTGAAAATCAAACAAACCAAGCTTGTTGAGGTAGTTGAAAAAATACCTACAGACATGGATGGGGCCAATGAATCGTATTTTGAATTGGATGCTGAACCTGATTTTGTTGTTAGCGATAAACCTGTTTTTGTAGATGAGAATCCCTATGCTTTGGATTTGAAATTGCCCGAGCACCAGCATACTTTCGTGGATAATGAGGTTTTAGAAAAAGTACTTTCCTTATCGGTTAGAGAGCTTGTGGGTCAAATGACGCAAATAGATTTAGGCTTGATAAGCGAAGGAGATACCTGCGAGCTATTAGACCCGCAAACTTTAAATGCGGAAAAATTAAAGGTAGCGTTTGAAAAATACGCGGTTGGTTCTGTGCTAAATGTGGGTTGCGGTTCTGGTACTATGTCCCGAGAATTGTGGATAAAAATCCAAAAAGGGATTCAACAAGCAAATCTCGATCATACTACACACAACATTCCGGTAATATTTGGTATTGATGCCATACACGGAGCTAATTATACAAAAGGGGCAACGCTTTTCCCTCAGCAAATTGGACAAGCAGCCATGTGGAACCCCGATTTGATTCAAAAAGCGGCACAAATCACGGCTTACGATGTTCGTGCCTCGGGAATTCATTGGAATTTTTCCCCTGTTTTGGATTTAGGTCGTCAACCATTATGGTCTCGCTTTTTCGAAACATATGGCGAAGATGTTATGCTTGCAGAAGCTTGCACCCGTGCTGCTATTTTAGGATATCAAGATAATGATCCGGAGTTTCGAGTTGCAGCTTGCATGAAGCACTTTTTAGGCTATTCTTACCCATTGAGTGGCAAAGACCGTACTCCTGCTTGGATCGATAATCGAACCCTACGAGAATATTACTTACCCACTTTTAATGAAGCTATTCGTAGCGGTGCCCTTACGGTAATGATAAATTCGGGTGAATTAAATGGTGAACCGGTTCATGCTAACTACGACGTACTTACAAAATTGCTTAGAGAGGAATTGGGATTTGCAGGCCTTGCTGTAACCGACTGGGAAGATATATACAAATTACACCATACCCATAAGGTTGCATCTAACTTAAAAGAGGCCGTTTACATGAGCATTACTGCGGGAATCGACATGTCAATGACACCCAATAACTATAAGTTTAATGATTTGCTCATTGAATTGGTGGAAGAAGGTCGAATACCAAAATTGCGTATACAACAATCGGTATATCGTATTCTCAAGGTTAAAAAAGCCTTAGGCCTTTGGAATAAAGCAGTTTTTGATCATAATAAAAAAACACTCTATCCGCCATTTGCCCTTTCACAATTAGATAGGGAATACCCCTTATTAGGTTCATCTGAGCATAGCAAGGTAGCGCTGGATGCAGCACTAGAGTCGATTACACTGCTAAAAAATCAGGAAACATTACCCCTTACATCTGGTACTAAGATATGGATTGCCGGAAATGCAGCAAACGATTTAACATTACTAAATGGGGCTTGGTCGCATACTTGGCAAGGTGGCGATAAAATGGCATATCAAACACCTAATAAACCAACGTTTTATGAGGGGATTTTAAATGTTTTCGGATCAAAACAGGTGTCATTAGGACTTCCTAAGAAAATCAAAAGGGACGAAGTATTGGTGTATTGTATCGGCGAAAAACCTGCCACTGAAATTCCTGGGGATATTTCAGACTTGAAATTTGAAATTCCTGAAAAAGATTTGCAGTTTTTACAACAACGTAAACGCAAAGGAGCAAAAACCATTTTGGTTTTAGCCCTTGCAAGACCAAGAATAATTACGCATATAGACTCTTTATGTTCGGCAGTAATACATACTTATTTACCCGGTGATGAGGGTGGTAAGGCATTGGCTCAAATAATAAGCGGTCAAATTGTACCCAGTGGTAAATTGCCATTTACCTACCCCCGGGCTTCTGGTGAAATCGTTCATTATGACCGCAAACCAACCGAAGATAACGATGCCAATTTTGGTAAAAATGCGTATAACCCTTTATATGATTTTGGACATGGTTTGAGTTATACGCAATTCGAATATAGCGACCTTAAAGTGGTTTATGATGAGAGTCAAGAACACATCGGAATAACAATTACCGTTACAAATAAGGGAAACGTGAATGCAAAAGAAGTCATTCAAGTTTACTATCGCGATGAATACGCAAGTATCACTCCATCGGTGAAAAAACTGTGTGCTTTTGAAAAAATCGAGATCCAAGCGGGGAAATCACATACGTATACGTTCACATGGATACCTCTCAAGAAATTAAGTTTCATTAACAAAAATGGCGAGCGTGTAATAGAAGAGGGAGCCATTACCATAATGGTTAAAGACCTTAATCAAAAAATATATCTGAAAAACGGAAGGCGTTTTTCAAGTAAAGACTAAAACATGAAAATCAACGTACAACGGACCCTTTGGGTTCTTGCTTTGGTTATGATTACCACAGCACAAGCCCAAATAATATCCGTTGGAAGCGGATCTTATACCAAACGATTTCCTGGAGCAGATGCGGCAGGTCGTAACGGTTTTCCCTCCGGAAAACCATTTACGGTAGAAAAAGCAAGTCTGAAACCCCCTCCAAGTAACGATTGGTGGTCAGCCAAGATCAAAAATGCGCATTGCGATAATTTATTTAATTACCCCTTTACAATGAAAACGGTTAATACGGGCTTGGTTGTCACGTACATACCTTGGGGTGTAATCGATGATATCCAGCCAATTATTATGGGCGTTTCGGGAATGTCAGCAGCTTCTGCGGATATATCAGATTATTCTGATTGGACGATACAGATGCGTTGGAAAAAGCAAAATTCGATATTTCGCACAACCACCGGAGTTGGGATGCCCTTTCTGTATTTTGAAAAAGATTCACAAAGTACTGCCCAGATTACTGTAAACTCAGGTACAGTCAGCATTAAAAATAACCGAGTTATTATCGAGAATGCACGAAATGGGGCTGATTTTGTGGTTTATGGCCCAAGCGGTTCAACTTGGTCGCAAAATGGCACTACAATTACCTCGAGTTTGAATGGTAAAAACTATTGGAGCATGGCCATGTTACCGCACGACGCGAGTAATATTGAAACAGCTGCACAGGAATATGAGAAGTACGCTTTCGTTTTTCCAGTTGATACCCGGTCTACTTATCATTACAATGAAAGCAAAAGCCGTGTTGAAACATATTTCAATACAAGCGTTGAGGTTAAAGAGGGCTCAGATACAAACGTCTTAATGGGGCTTTTACCACACCAATGGGGATATCTATTAGCGGGAAGCAGCGAAATACTCCCAATAAAATATCGTACCGTCCGAGGCGATCTGAAAATGCTGGCTGCAAATTCTTTTGCCACGCAATATACATACCGTGGAATCTTACCCACATTACCTTATGTCGATGCCTACAGCGAAGGCTTTAGTCCGCTCGAGTTAAAAGATAAAATTGAATCAATCATGAACGACGGTTTGGCCGAATGGACAGACTCCTACAACGAGGGTCAGGTAATGAATCGACTTATTCAAACGGCCAGAATTGCTCATGAAATGCAATTAGACGATGCGGTTTCTGCCATTGTTAAAACGGTGAAAACTCGATTAGAAGATTGGTTAACCGCGGAATCGGGAGAAGTAGCGTTTTTATTTTATTACGACAGCACATGGAAATCACTTTTGGGTTATCCTGCGGGTCACGGACAAGATAATAATTTAAACGACCATCATTTTCATTGGGGATATTTTATTCACGCTGCCTCATTTTTAGAAGAATTTGAGCCTGGTTGGGCATCCAAATGGGGAGATATGATAAACTTGCTCGTACGAGATGCAGCCACTACCGATCGCAGCGATGCTTTATTTCCCCACTTGCGTAATTTTAATCCATATCAAGGACATTGTTGGGCAAATGGATTTGCCAGTTTCCCTCAAGGTAACGATCAAGAAAGCACCTCCGAAAGTATGCAGTTTAATTCTTCATTAATTCATTGGGGAAGCGTTATTGGAGATACGGCGATAAGAAATTTAGGGATTTATTTGTATGCTACCGAACAAACAGCTGTAGAAGAATATTGGTTCGATAAGAATCAAAGGAATTTCGCTGCAAATCAGGCCTTTGCTTTGGTTTCACGCGTTTGGGGGAATTCTTATGATAATGGAACTTTTTGGACCGCAGATATTGCCGCCTCTTACGGAATTGAACTATATCCGATCCACGGGGGAAGCCTTTATCTCGCCCACGATACAACTTACGTGCGAAGACTTTGGAACGAAATGGCAAAAAATACAGGTATCTTAAACAACCAAGCCAATGATAATTTGTGGCACGATGTATACTGGTCCTATTTAGCTTTTATCGATGCGCCAAGAGCCTTGAAAATGTACAATTCGTATCCAAATAGAAACCTGAAATTCGGAATTTCAGATGCACAAACATATCATTGGTTGCATGCCTTAAATGCCCTAGGAAGATTGGATACTTCGGTTAAAAGTAATCATCCGTTAGCGGTGGTGTTTAATAACAACGGAAATAAAACCTATGTGGCAAAAAACTATTCGAAAGATACCCTAAATGTGGTTTATTCAGATGGATATAAATTGAAAGTTGCCCCTAATGATTTGGCTACAAACAAAGACATTGAAGTTAAGGGCAAGCTTGAAAGTGATTTCCACCAAGCCTATTACAATGGCTCAGTAAATGTAAAATTATCGATTGAAGTAGGCACACCCGATAGAGTGGTTTTCTACAACGGTAGCGATTCAATTGGTCAAATTACTCAAGCTCCGTTTACGCTTAAAACACCCGCTTTGAAATTAGGTTGGAATGATTTGAGCGCGCGGATGTATAAAGGTACATCCTTCGCCTTGAGTAATTTTGTACGCATCCGCGTAGGCGAAACCCAAGCCTTTGGTGGGAATGTCGCTAATATTCCGGGCAGTATTGAATCCGGCAAGTTTGACGAATTTGAAGGAGGGGTTGGACAGGGTTTAACCTATTTAGATTTAAGCCGAAGCAACCTAGGCGATTATCGAAAAGACGAATATGTAGATGCTGCAAATGGGGGGAACGAAGGTGCAATTGTAACATGGATCGATCCAAATGAATGGTTGGATTACCATGTTGAGGTTTCCGAGTCTGGGATATACGATGTGCAAATTCGCTACGCAAGCGACCAATTCGTATCCGGGCCTATGCAAATTGAACTTGACGGTCAAGAAATTGCTTCAAAAATTAGTTTTTCTAGTTCCGGCGGTTGGGATAAATGGACTACCAAATCGGTTTCTGGATTGCCCATGCCAAAAGGCGCGCATATTCTTCGATTGAATTTTGTTGGTGGTGGATTTAATTTGGGAAAATTAACATTTACCAAAAAATCCGAATTAAATATAGAATATCCTGTTGCAGATGCAGGAGCCAATATTTGGGTACACCCTGTTGAAAATACTTTTGAATTAGACGGAAGTAAGAGCACGGCTGACGGGACATTAACATATAAATGGACTCAGATTTTCGGCCCGTCCGTACTGAATTTAACGAATGACTCAGGGGCTAAGACATCCGTAACCAATTTCGAAAAAGGAGTTTACAAATGTCAATTAGAAGTTCGCGATGGTTTGTATGTCGATAATGATGTTGTATACATTGTTGTCAGCGAAGAGGGAAATACGCCGCCAAGCGTGGCAATTTCATCTCCTTCTTCCGGAACTACAGTTTGGGAAAACCAGTCGGTGCTAGTAAAAGTTGCAGCTTCCGATTTGATAGGTAATGTTGAGAAGATAGTATTGATTGTAAATGGTGTTCGAAGCGACAGCAGTGGCTCAATGCCTTATCAATTCACAAAGTCATGGCCGGCTGGAACCTATCAACTACAAGCGCAAGCTACCGATGATAGTGGTTCGATTGTTATAAGTTCGGAGGTGCTTTTGGAGGTTAAAGAATTGCCGTCGTGTAGGTTTCCGTCAGCAAATGGGGACTTTGATGTTGTATTTTCAAATGATAAAAGCAACCCAACCGCCACATTTGTACCGAAGAAATCAGGTACGGGTACTCCAACCTGTATTTTATATTACAGCACTAATATGAATAGCATGCCGGGTTATTTGGTTAAGCCTAACGTTCCGTTTAGAATAAATGCAGCGGAGGGAAGTACCATATACTATTATTACACCTATTCGTTTACGGGAGGGGAGAAGAATACCGCAGATAAAAAGGGCGCGTTCGCAGTTGGACTTTGTAAACCTGAAGCGCAAAACAATTTGAAATCAGTTAATTTAGAATCGATACAAGTGTATCCTAATCCAGCAACTAGCCGCTTGTTTATAAATATTCAAAATCGCTCAACAGTTCAGTTATACAATATTTCGGGGGAAGCCGTTTCACAGCGGATCGCTTTTGATAAAGATCAGAGTATCGACATAAGTCAGTTAACTTCGGGTTATTACATTGTTAGTATTAGTTTGTCCGACGGAAACATGATTTATCGACCTTTTATAAAAGAGTAAAATAATTTTTCGATACGTTTCTTTGACCCACGATTCAATTAGTTTGAATCGTGGGTTTTTTATTGAATGAGATATAGTACTTAGGAAATAGACATTGGAGCATAATTCGCAGAATGTAATTAATCAAGCGATTAAAGGAATTTTATAATATAGGTTAACAAATCCCCAATAAGTAACTGTTGAACTCAGATTTCAGGCATAAAAAAAGGCCGTCTGAAAAGACGGCCTTTTGTCGGGGAGACAGGATTCGAACCTGCGACCCTCTGGTCCCAAACCAGATGCGCTACCGGCCTGCGCTACTCCCCGGTTCCGATTAACGGAGTGACCCCGACAGGATTCGAACCTGTGACCTACTGCTTAGAAGGCAGTTGCTCTATCCAGCTGAGCTACGGAACCATTATGATTCTTACTAAGCTGTTTTGCTTTTTAATCGAACATGTCGATTGAGAACCATTAGTTTTCAATATAT
>JALRKL010000175.1 GCA_023268875.1 Bacteroidia bacterium | reverse complement strand
AAAATAAAAAAGAAAGTTAATTTTCCATTAGATGAATTTATAGATTTATCACTTTATAGTAAAAAGTTTGGCTACTATATGAAAAAAAATCCCTTTGGAAAAGAGGGAGATTTTATTACTGCCCCAAATATTACAAGAGTTTTTTCAGAAATAATAGCAATCTGGATAGTGACCTTTTGGAAAAGTCTAGGATCACCAAAAAAATTTAACCTATTAGAATTTGGAGCTGGAAATGGTGAAATCAGGAATAGAAGTAGTATCCTGCGGAGCTAACGTGCCTTTTGCCGATGAAGAGATATTCATGGGTCCAATTTCAAGATTGGCAGATGCCCAAATGGCGGTATTACCCGATTTTATTGCTAATTGTGGTATGGCGCGTGTATTTGGATATTTAATGAGTCAAAATGCCGAATTAACCGATACTGCTATATTTAAAGATGTAAGTCAAATTATTGCAGGTGCGATTGCCCGGGTACACCAATTCAATCCAAAATCGACGGGTATTTCAGCAAAGGCCTTAGAAATGTCGTTAACCGATTTAGTCAAACAATATGAATAAAAACATAGCCGATCGTTTTTGCGATTATGCCAAAATCGATACGCAGAGCGATCCCAACAGTACTACATTTCCGAGTACAGAAAAACAAAAGGATTTAAGCCGTTTATTGGTGACAGAACTTTTAGAAATGGGTTTAGAAGACGCCCATCTAGATGAACATGGATATGTGTATGCCACTCTAAAGTCGAATATCGATAAGAAAGTTCCTACTATTTGCTTTTGTGCACATGTAGATACGTCACCGGATTGCACGGGAACAAACGTTAAGCCCATTATTCATAAGAATTATCAGGGACAGGATTTGGTTTTACCTGATGATCCCGAACAAGTTATAAGTACCCAACAACACCCGTATTTAAAAGAGCGAATCGGTGATGATATTATCACGGCATCGGGAACAACGTTATTGGGCGCTGATGATAAGGCAGGTGTAGCTGTAATTATGGATTTTGTGCAGTATATGCGGAATAATCCCCAATTGCCTCATGGCGACATTCGGATACTCTTTACGCCGGATGAAGAAATAGGTAGGGGGGTAGATTATGTAAATATCGAAAAACTAGCGGCCGATTACGGTTACACTTTAGATGGCGGTGTTCGCGGTAGTTACGAAGATGAAACCTTTAGTGCGGATGGCGCAACCATTAATTTTTATGGTGTATCAGCACATCCTGGTTATGCAAAAGGCAAATTGGTAAATGCATTAAAAATAGCTGGAGATTTTCTAAATCGATTGCCAAAAGACAGTTTTAGCCCTGAAACGACATCAGGCCGCATTGGATTCGTACATCCGGTCACCATGGGAGGTGTTGCCGAACATGCTTGGATAAAGTTCATTGTGCGTGATTTTGAAACGGCTAAACTTGAGGAACACGAGAACCGATTAAGAGAGTTGGCCGAAGCAACAGTGGCCGATTATCCAGGAACTCATATGGAAATGACCACGGAAGAGCAGTACCGAAATATGAAGGAAGTTGTTGTTTTGACACCAGCAATTTCAGAATATGCAATTAAAGCTATTGAAATGGCAGGCATTGTGCCTAAAATGAGCAGTGCTAGAGGTGGAACGGATGGATCCCGATTGAGTTTTATGGGTTTACCTTGCCCTAATATTTTTACAGGTGAAATGGCATTCCATGGTAAACATGAATATGTGAGCGTACAGGATATGGAGAAATCACGCGAAGTGTTGGTGCACTTGGCTGGATTATGGGCATCGCATTAAATAAAAGGGAATTCGTTAATCTGGCAATGGTGAGTTGCCTTCACAAACCGAATTACAACATATGTGCTCATAAAAAAATCCCGCAGCTGTTATAGCTAGCGGGATTTTTTATGATGTAGTTTTTTATGTTTTAGGCGAGTTGCCCAATCATTTTTAGGTGCATGAAATGCGAACGAACGGCCTCGAAGAATGTGGGTATTTCATTGTACTTTACATTGAAATCCGCACACGTCTTTTTAACAATTTCGTTCAATTTAGGGTAGTGTATGTGACTTATTTTGGGAAATAAGTGGTGCTCTACTTGAAAATTCAAACCGCCTAGTAACCAGGTTAGCGTTTTGCTCTTTGTGCTAAAGTTAGAAGTAGTGCGTATTTGATGGGTAGCCCAATCGTCTTGAACATTAATGGATTCAATGTTCCTATTTTCATTGGCGGCTTCGGCCTTATCTGTTACAAAGTGAATGTCTTCTACTACGTGAGCCAATTGAAAAACAACTGTTATACAAATTCCGGTAATGATAGCCATTAAGAAATAACCTAATAATGCGGTTTTAAATCCGATGAAATAGGCAGGGAATAACACGAATATAAACACATAAACCAATTTACTAGCCCAAAATTCAATGTGTTTCCATGCACTCAATTTGTTTTTGAAGGGACGATCAACCACTTTTCCAGAAAAATACTTCTTAAAATCTTGCATGTATATCCAAGCCAAGTAAGCGATGGTATACAAGGGCAATCCATAAATATGTTGGTATTTGTGGAACCAAAGTTTCTTTTTCGCGGTGTTTACGCGCAACAAAGGCCATAGATCTATATCGTCATCAACACCTTCGATATTCGTGAAACTGTGGTGAACGATATTGTGTTTTTCCGCCCAAAGGAAAGCATTACCCCCTAAGAGGTTTAATGAATTGGCCATGAGCTTATTAATCCAACTGTGTTTGGAATAGCTTCCGTGCGCACCGTCGTGCATAACGTTGAAACCTATTCCTGCGAATGAAAGTCCCATAATGCCATAGGCTACATATATCCAACTGTTTTCAGGATGAAGCAATAAAACAAGCAGGTAGGAACCGACTAGAGTACCAAACAAAATTATCGTTTTCCAGTAGAGCTTCCAGTTGCCCGTGGGCTGTAGGTTGTTTTCGCTAAAATACTCGTTAATTCTATTTCTGAGTGTTGCGAAAAATTCAGCATTTCTGCCCTCAAATCTTATCGATGTCATAAAAAATATTATTCAAATTTACGATAATTCCGTAACGCAAGATAATAGTTTTCTTGATTAATGCAATTTCAGCTTTTTGTTGGGCTTTTGGAGCAGCCTGAATTTTTCGGAGTTTGAAGGAATATTGCCTGAAAAATTATCGATAAAAAATCAATTGATTCTTGCGGTAATGTTTTCAAGTTCAATACCAGTAGCGAGATGTCAATTAGGGTACACGGCACGAGATGCAAAACTCCCGATCCATATGCTCTCGGTTTCAGACAATGGATGTGTTGAAGATTTTATTTCAATTTACTTTCCTGCTGAGATTTTGCATCATCAATGATTTTTTGAGCACGAACGTCTGTTTCTTTCTCTAAGGCATCTGCTTTTGAATTTGCTTCAGATTCGATTTTATCAGCTTTTGCATAGCCTTCATTTTTAAGCTTGTCTGCTTTTTTACGTGCTTCCTCATTTAATTTTTTTGCGGCTTTCTCGGCAGCTAGTTTCTCGAGGGCATTTCTCGCTTTAGAAATGAGAGCATCGCTTTCTGTTTTGGTTTTATCAAGGGATGTCTGCACTAATTTATCCGTTTCATTTCGCGTTTTATCGGCAAGTGATTTTCCTTCAGCACGTATTTTATCTGCTTGCGCTTTCGCTTCGTTGCGGAGTTTAGCGGCTTGGGCTTCTGCCTCTTCAATAGCTTTGTCTGCAATTTTATTGGCTTCCTTCTTAACTTCCTCTACCGCGTTTTCTTTGTATTCCTCTACGACTTTCATCCCTAATTGCTTCCAGTCTATTTTCAACTTGGGCTTAGAAGTGGTACCTGAAATAGCCATAGGAACTGCTTTTCCTTGGGTGTAGAAATATCCTTTAAAATCGATGTTTTGCGCGAGGTCAACATTTCCGGCAAAAGACATCTTGGACCCTTCGTAGACATCCAATCGGATGCTGTCTTTAAGTGATAACTTGCCATCGTGAATGCCAAAACCCAATTTACCGGGTTTGATTTTAACCTCGTCTATTTTGTCTTTTTTCCACTTAAGTTGCTCGAATACTTGGGTTAGCCACTCGGGTGATTGTAGTTTTTGTGCTTCGCTTACAATGGCAAGACCATCGGCGCTAAGGCTTTCCATATTCACATTTAGATCTTCACTTAAATCGGTTAAGAATTTCATATCTAAATTCAACGGAGCGTCTAAATCTTTGAATATGGGCGCATACGTTTCAAGGATGCTTAAGTTCGAAGCAATGTTTTTGGGAATCAGATTCTGAAGCGAAAATGAGGCATTAACATGGGGCTTACCTCCATCAACGAAGGTATAATCGGTGGCAAATGAAATAGTGCTTCCCCAAATTTCGGCCCTGATTGGGTTTACGTTGAGTTGGCCATTTTTAATTACAATTTGCGCTTGACAATCTTTTAGTTGATAGTCGTCATAAAGCAATTCTCCAATTTTACCCTGAAAAGCCAAATCAAGGTTGTTGGGTATTTGGGGTGCGCTCATGGCACTTGTATCGTTTACTTCCGCAGTTGAAGTGGTTTCACTAGTTGCCGGGAGCCATTCATTCAAGTCAATCTTAGGACTGTAGATTTTCAATACACCGCTCAATATTTCATCGTTTAAGGCGTAGCCGAGCATGTTGTTTAAACGACCCTCGGAAATCTCGATGTATGAGGAGCCATAGCGTATATGAGATGGACTAATCAAGAATGCGTTAGGTGTGGCTTTTAATTCAAGATTTTTTATATCCGTAGTGAGCAGGCCGGGTGCTGAATATACGAGGCCGTAAACGCCTAAGCTTCCTTCGACTTTGAGGTCATTAAATTCCTGTTTTTGAACAGAGGCATAGTGACCATCAAATTTTAATCCGCTTGTGATTTTTCCAGAAAGTGAAATACCTGAATCTAATGGCATGAATTCTTTCCAATCGCTAAGGGTCAAATCAGCTGAAATAGCTCCTCTGGCATAAGGGTTAGACACAGGGTTGGTGGTGTATAAATTCATATTGAACGGATCCTTACCCATTACGATGCCGAAGTTTTTCAAATCGACGGTAGTGTGGTCCGGATCGCCGTCTTCATTCAATACATGCAATTCGATGTTAATGTCGCTAACAGATTTGGGCAAATCGGGGTATTGAAATTTGCCGTTCTCTACCTGCAAATCAATCTTTGTTTGGGGCATTTTAGCGTCATCCATGATGCCTTTTAGGGCCATGTTGAATGCCATTTTGCCAGAGGCTTTAACAAAGGGGAAGTCGCTGGTGTAACATCCAGGAACTGCTGAAAGAAGGGCTTTGAATTCTGAATTTGGAACTCCGATATTCAAATCCATCTCCATATCTGTATCGTTCAATTGCACCCAACCGGTCATATTTATCGGCAACTCATTCAGCTGGGCTTCAAGCGGTTCAAAGCCAAAACGGAATTTGGCTAAGTCCATTTGAATATCGCTCTTTAAATCAAAGTTTGCATTTGATGCCATAGGAATCCCTTCATACGAAAGATTTAAGGATTCTGCCCGATAATGACTGGCAAGAGTAAAGATATCTTGGGAAAAATCACCATCAGCATCGAAATCAGTTGCAATAGATTCAAAGTCAACACCCATACCGACATCCTTATATTTGATACGGGCGTTTTTCACTTCAATATGGTTTAGCTTTAAAGCAATATTGGAAGATGACGTATCAACGGGCTCTTCCACAGCGTTACTATCGTATGGAACAATATCGTAATTGGCACGGCCGCTTTTTAACACATGAACATATATGCGAGGTTCATTCAAATATATTTTTTTAATTCCGATAGGGTCGGAGTCCGAGAACAACGATGCAATATCAACGGTTAGTCGCAGATTCTCTATTTGTAAGAGTGTGTCGTTGGCAAATGAATCAATACCTACAACTTTTAAATCATTGATGCCGACTGATAGGTTGGGAAAGTTTCGTATTAAACTTAAACTAAGATCTTCATTGAAGGTGATTTTAGCGTTCACAGATTCTGAAGCCGTTTGTTGCGCGGCTTTAACAATTTTACCTTTAAAAGCAAACGGCAGAATTAGCAAGATAACAAAGATTACTACTGCGAATACTCCTAAGCGAATCAACCCCTTTTTCATAGTACAACGAAAATACAATTTTCACTGAAGTTTAACATGTGTGGGCGGAGCCATTTGATGAAAATCGCAAAAAATCGCTGAAGATATTTTTGCAATTTGCGTAACTTCGCTGAAGCATACCCAAAAAGAAATATTATGACAACAGGACTTACACACATGCACTCATTACTACGATGGGTAATTCTAATTCTATTGATTTATACAATTATTAGATCGTTTCAAGGCAAAGCGGGAAAAGAAGCTCGTTTTCTAACCATTGTTACCCATATTATGTTGCTTATTGGGTTGGCCCAGTGGTTCATGGGAAATTGGGGATTGAAATTGATTCAAACTAACGGAATGGGAGAGGTGATGAAATCGTCAGCCCAACGATTTTTCGTAATTGAACACACCTTGACTATGATAATTGCAACGGTTCTAATCACTATGGGAGGTGTTTTCTTGCGTAATGGAAAATCGAGCGCCAAGTGGCTTTATGTGGTTGCCTTACTTTTGATTTTATCGAGAATACCCTGGCCGTTTATGGAAGCGGGTATTGCTCGAGGATGGTTCCCCGGTATGGGAGTATAACCCCAATCGATTCCAAATAAACTTTATCGAAAGGCCCCAAGAAACGGGGCCTTTTTTGTTATTTTTGGATGTTAAATATTTAGCTTAAAACCGATTAAATAGTCATATCATGAAAAAAACAACGTGGATTGGAATTGTATTGGTAGCGTTTGTTGCGGGTTTTGCCGGTTCTTGGATACAAAAAATAGGAGGAGACTCGCCGGCCCCAACTTTAAAAATTGCGCCGGAGTCGGCAGGGGTCCCAACGCGGGTTGCATCCTCAGGCATGGGTTTGACTTCGTTTGAAGATGCAAGCGCAATATCCACACCGACAGTCGTATTTATTAAAACAATTTCTACCGTGCGTTATGAAAGTCCTTTTGGTTGGTTTTGGGATTTCGATCCATTTGGAAGTCGTGGAAAAGCCTCTTCAACGGGTAGTGGAGTCATTGTAAATGCCGATGGATATATCGTAACCAATAACCACGTAATACAAGGTGCCGAGCAAATTTCGGTGGTTCTAAACAAAGACAAAAAGGAGTATAAAGCGGAAGTCATAGGCACGGATCCCAGTTCGGATTTGGCACTAATAAAAATTGACAAGAAGGATTTACCGGCGATTGTATTTGGAAATTCAGATCGCGTTAATGTAGGAGAGTGGGTGTTAGCTGTAGGAAATCCGTTCAATTTAACAAGTACGGTAACGGCAGGAATTGTAAGTGCGAAAGGAAGAAATATCAATATTGTAAAAAATCAATTTCCAATAGAAAGTTTCATTCAAACCGATGCTGCCATTAATCCGGGTAACTCTGGTGGAGCATTGGTGAATTTGAAAGGAGAGTTGGTTGGAATCAATACGGCGATTCAATCAAATACAGGAAGTTATACAGGGTATGGTTTTGCCATTCCCAGCAATATTGTTCAGAAAATCGTAAAAGATTTTATAGAAAAAGGAGAGGTATTGCGAGCCTTTACGGGTTTCGAAGTTGGGGCATTAAGTGCGGAGGAAATGCAGCGAATGAAATTCGAAAAAGAACCTATTAAAGTTCGCTCTGTTTTGGAGGACAGCCCTGCGGATAAAGCAGGTGTAAAAGCAGGCGATATTATCACCAAAATGGGTGCTGTTGAAATCGACGGTCGTTCAAGTTACGACGAATTTTTGGCGTACCAAAGACCCAACAACGAAATCCCGGTTAGTTTGCTACATGATGGTAAGGAGCTAAATATAAAGTTAAATCTAATTGATGGTAAAACGCAACGAGAATTAATGATGCGTGGTGTTGTGAGCAGCAAATATTTAGGGGCGGATTTCCAGGCCTTAAGCGCAACAGATAAAGGGAAGTATAAAGTATCTTCGGGTATACGTATACTTAATATCAAACGCGGCGGTGCCATATCTCAAATGGGACTTGGCGAAGGATTCATCGTATTAAGGTATAATGGTAAACTTTATGAAGACCCTGAAGATTTGATTGCGGCAATGGAGGGAAGCAGCGGAAGTATGAAAATCGAAGGCATGGATGCTCGCGGAAGCAAACAATCGTTTTCATTTTTTAGATATTAAAGGGGCATCGGTGTTTAAGTTTTATCTTTGTGCGATATGATTCCGCAGATACCTTTACTGAAACACACCAATTCTAATAATTTTTTCATCCTAGCAGGACCATGTGCCATAGAGGGTAGAGACATGGCCTTTACTATTGCGGAGTCATTGGTAAAAACATGTGATGAACTTTCGATTCCCTTGGTTTTTAAAGGGTCCTATAGAAAGGCTAATAGGTCGCGTTTGGATTCTTTTACCGGTATAGGTGATGAAAAAGCCTTAAAAATATTGGCGGAGGTAAGGAGTCACTTTAATATCCCAGTGGTTACCGATATTCACGAGTCTCATGAAGCATCGATGGCAGCGGAATATGTGGATGTATTGCAAATACCCGCATTCCTTTTTAGACAAACAGAATTATTAGCAGCAGCAGCGGCAACTGGTAAGTGGATCAACATTAAGAAAGGACAATTTGCGGCTGCCGGTGCTATGCAACATGCATTAGTCAAATGTCAAGAATCTGGGAATGATAAAGTTCTTCTTACCGATAGGGGAAACTCCTTTGGTTATACCGATTTAATTGTAGACTATCGAAATATACCAGAAATGCAATCCTTTGGAGCTCCTGTTATTATGGATATTACTCACAGTTTACAGCAGCCAAATCAGGCTTCCGGCGTTACCGGTGGTAAGCCACAGTTAATAGAAACAATTGCAAAAGCGGCCATTGCTGTAGGAACCGACGGATTGTTTGTAGAAACCCATCCCAATCCGTCTGAGGCCAAATCTGATGGGGCTAACATGCTTCCATTATCTCAAATGAAAGGCCTTTTGGAACGATTAATACGAATTCGACAGGCAATTTCTTAATATGTTTGATTAGAAAAGTTGATAAGCTAAAATAAAAAAGGCTGTCACAATCGTGACAGCCTTTTTTATTATTTTGAAAGGGCTTTATTCTCCCGATTCTTCATCGGCTTTGTTATTCTTTTTTCCTTTAGGCGCTCTTTTCGGCTTTTCTTTTACCGCCTTTGTTTTCCATTCACGCGGAACACGTTTTGGAATTAAGATATATTCGGTTTCTGTTTTATAGGAATCAGATTTAAAGTATTTACTCAATACACGGGTTCCAACCGTTGGACCTTTGGCGCGCTCGTCTATTTTGAATTGAATTCCATTTACTTCGTAACGTCCCATTTTAACCAAATCAACGGTAAAGCGGTTACCAGGAAGTTTTACCTTTCCGACTTTAAATTTATCTCCGCTGATAAAGTCTTTCTTCTTGATGAGTTTCTTGGTGAACCATTCTGCGGCTAATTCTGGTGGAATGCTGTTTACACGGGCTTTTTCATCAATAATTAGCATAGCGGGTTCCGTATCTTGAATCATAACAGGAACGGAAATTTGCTCCCCGTCTTTGGTCAATGGTAATTTGATGGCATAGGTAAGGTCAACTGCTGATTTAGCCGGAGCAGCCTGTATGGCCGAGTCCGCTTTGGCCGCTGAATCGCGTGTAGAAGAACCCTTATTGGTGTTGTTCAAGTCAACATCTTGGTTCACTTTTACGCGTGATTTCTTGTCCTCGAATGCAAATCGAACCGTAGTTCGACGGTTTTGTTGATGTTGGTACTCGTCACACTTAACGTATGGTTTGCCGTCTCGGGTTACAATTTCACTGGCTTTGTAAGAATCGTAATAACTGCTAATTACATTGCCACGCTTATCCTTTTCGATAACCATTTTGCGGGTTTTGCCGGCTACGTATGGGGTGAAACCTTCCACTTCAGCACCTTCACACTTACAATCGTTAATCAGCTCTTTTTCCCCAAATCCTACTGCTATAATACGGGCAGAATCGATATTCCAACGACGCATTAGATAGGTTCTAGCAGAATCTGCACGGCGCTGTGCCAAACGGGTATTATAATCTACCGAAGCACGACAGTCGGTATGTGAACCCAACTCGGCAATAAGTCTTGGATAGCGTATTAAAACTTGTTGAGCAAAGGTATCTAAAACCTTCGCCGCATCAGGCCGGATTGCCGCCGAATCTAAATCATAAAATATCGGAAGTGAGTAAATTTCATCCAAAGGATTGATAAGACAGAAGTCTTGTTCCAATTGGGTAGAGAAACGTATTCCGTAGGTGGTACGATTTACTGGAGGTTTCTCAAAGTAGTATAACTCAGGGTAGGTAGCCGTAAGCTCGTAGTTGGTGCGTGGATTTAGATCGGCTAAGTATTCGCCGTTCTCGTTACACTTCATTATGATTTTGGAAGTATCTCTATCGTTGGTGATAGTAACGGTAGCACCTGCAAGTGGTTTGTTGGTGTTACAATCGGTTACAACACCACGTATTGAGATAACCAATGGTAGTACATCAAATTCGTAGATATCATCGTCGTTCCGACGGCTGCCGCGGTTAGATGTGAAATAACCTTTTTTCGAATTTCCACCCGTGAATGTAATAGCGAAATCATCGCCGCCTGAGTTCAATGGCTCGCGAAGATTTTCCATATTTTCCCATTTCGTGATGTCGTCTGTTTGCTCTGCGGCAAAAAGGTCCATTCCGCCTAATCCAGGCCACCAGCTGGAACTAAAGTAGAGTCTATTGTCGTGGGAATTAAAGTAAGGGTAATATTCGTCACCGGGGGAGTTGATGGTAGGACCTAAATTTACTGGATTTCCCCAAGACCTAGAACGACGGCTGTAAGTTACAGCCCATATGTCGAATCCTCCGTAACCGCCTTCTCTATCAGAAGCGAAATATAAAACCTTATCGTCTGGACTTAACGCAGGATGACCGTAACTGTGAGATGAATCGTTTTTACATATTTCTAGGGGTTCGCCCATTTGCCATTCCGGTCCCACTTTCTTCATTTGGTAAATCGCGCACTTTTCTGATTTTCCATCTAGGCCACCGCATTGGGTGATGTACATTTCTGAAAATCTGCGATTAAAGGTAAGTCCTCCCTCATTAAATTTGGTACTTGCTGATTTCGCAAAAACAGGTCGGGCCCAATCCAATTGAGGTTCTGCAGCAGATTTTTGTCCTCTTTTTTTGCGGGCTTTCTTTCCTTCCACATACCAAATGTCGGCCCAATGTTCCATGGTACCGCTGTAAATTCTCTTATTCATTCCGCCTTCGCGATCGGATGCGAAGAAGACCACGTCGTCTTTACGTGAGGCCACCATAGGCGCCCAATCGTTGGCACTTGAATTTGCCGTTTTAAACTCTTTCACTTGGAAAAGTGAACTGTCTTTTGTCCATCTCAAAGCAAGTTCACAACCATACATTTTTTGGAGAACCTCGCTATCACCTGGTACTCGTTCGAGGTAATCGTCATAAGCGCCAAGGGCTTTCCGGTAATCTTCCATCTTCTTCAGCATGTTTGCTTTCATCAGGAGGGCGGTTGTGTTATTAGGGTCTTTTCTTAAAACCCTCTCGTACAACTTGAGAGCACGATCGTATTTATTGTTCAAACGGTAAGATTCAGCAGCTAACAACAACGCCTGCTCTTTCTTCTCCTTGTCTTCTTCGTTGCGGTATACATTTTCGAATGTAACAGCTGCTTGTCCGTAGTAACCCTGGTCATAAAGGGTTTTGGCTTCTTCGAATTTTGGAGCACACCCCCAAAACGCTGAAGAAATCACTAAACCTATTAGGGCAAAACGCAAGATATTTTTCGTGTTTTTTACGAGGGACTCTTGGTAGATTGTACGCATCTTCACAATTTGGCTAAATTAAGATGCTAATTAATGGATTAGTATTGAAAAT
Source organism: Bacteroidia bacterium (assembly GCA_023268875.1). GTDB lineage: Bacteria > Bacteroidota > Bacteroidia > NS11-12g > UBA955 > VMCP01. The sequence goes on along the minus strand of JALRKL010000175.1, from coordinate 288 downwards.
TCAAAGAAAATCACCCATTTTATTTTCTTGAAACATGCTGAAAAACCAATGTTTATCGTTGTATTTTCAACCGCTGGGTTTGGTCAAATTCTTTAGAACGAATTCTTACTAAATAAATACCTTCTGCAACATCTGGAAAATAAAGCTGAATTCGATTCTCCCCTGGAATTATTTGCTGATATATCCCGCTAACCGAAGTGCCAAAAATTGAGAATATTTGTACTTGAACGTTTTCAACTTTCAATTTATTTAAGTGGATATTCGCTTTGTTATGGGCGGGATTGGGTA
>JALRKL010000029.1 GCA_023268875.1 Bacteroidia bacterium | reverse complement strand
GAAGAGGCCTGTTTCCATTGAACACAGGCCTCTAGGATTCGGATGTTAGGACGAAAAACTGACGTTTACCTAACCATATAATGGGTGTAACTTTATTCAGCTGATTTTGTTGCTGCTTCAATTTTTAGTTCCAGTGCGGCACTTAATAATTGCGCAACTTTATCCGATGATAGGTTAAATTCTAAGGTACCGGTGAAGCGGGTCTCATTGGCATTCAGAGGCGCACGCAATTGAATGTTCTGAGTATGATTAAGTGTTTCAAGCACAAAATCAAGGGGGGCATTATTGAATTTCAGATATTGCTTGTGCACTTCAAGTGGATTTTCATTGTGGTTCCAAGATACGAGTTCGTTGTTTTGAGAAATCACGCCTTGGTTTTGTGTTAGAATGGCTTCTTGTTGGGTGTTTTCAACTTTTACCTTTCCGTGATTTACAAATACCTTTACGCTTGAATTTGGGTAAGCATCTACATCGAACCCTGTTCCGAGTACGGTAACCGTGGTAGTTGGTGTATTAACCGTAAAGGGAGCGTTTTCATTACGGGCAACTTCGAATCGGGCATGACCTGATAATTCAATGAAGCGTTTGGATTCAGAAAAACTGTATGAAATTTCGCTGTTGGCGGAAAGCATAACCGTACTCCCATCGGGTAGTTCGATTTGGCGCGCTTGACCGGATGTAGTTGTTTCGGTAACTTTGGCTATGTCGGCAGGTACCTCTGGTTGAAAGTACATGTAACCAGAAAAAATAAATAAGGCAACTACTGCAGCATAACTTAAAATACGTCTGTAGGTAATACTCAATGTTGGGGCCTTTTCTGAAGAAGGTTGCGAATTGATTTTCCCTTGTAACTTTTCCCAAGAGGCATCGTTGTTTTTAGCTTCAACAGGAACATAGTTTTTTGCCAAATCCCAAATATCTGAGAAATCGTCTTGGGGTTTTAAATTTGGATTTTCTGTGCTCATGCGAATTATTTTAAGGCGTTAGCTGGTAAAACATCAAGTGACATGGCTTGCACTTGTTGCTGGATAATCGCAACGGTTGTTGAAAACTGCGGATTTTCTTGGAGCCACATTTCTAATTGTGTGCGCTCGTCGTTCTCCATCAAGCCTGCCGCGTATTTGGTGATCACATTTGATTCAAGTTGTTCTTTCATGCCTTGTGGTGTTAACAGTTAGTATGACACCAAAAAGCGAAGCATCCCCCAAAAAAAATTAAAAAAAATATAAATTTCTTTTAAGATACACATTTTCAATTGTTTCCACGACTGAAATTCCTTGTTCAATAGGTGTGTCGGGCTTTGATTTTCCGTTTAACGTATTTATTACATTTTGAATTACAAAATGATGATTGGATGCAGAACCTTGGTATCCAGGGTATAGATTGGGTGCTGGGGAAGGAGCTAATGCCGGAAGAGTATAGTTGCGTATATGGCAGTATTGCACTTCGTTCATGTATTGACCGGAAACCTCAACCGTTCCGTTTTCAGCGATAATTTCGATACTGCTTTTGAAATTTTGATCGAAAACGGAGGTGGTATAATGAAAGCTGCCCTGTTCTACCATTTCGTTATGAAAGTGGAAAATACCACTGTCTTCGAATTCGGTGTTATGGGAATGGTTGTGATTGTAAAAAGACTGATTGTGAATTTGAATAGGACCGAAAAGCCAGTAAATCAAATCAACAAAATGCGAAAACTGTGTGTAGAGGGGACCGCCGTCTAAATGCAACTTCCCGTGCCAATTTTCAGGATGATAATATCGGTCGTCGCGGTTCCAAGCACAATTTACATGAACGGAATAGATTTTCCCTAAAATCCCTTGTTCTGTTATAGACTTTAGCCACATGGAAACCGGAGAATATCGATTTTGCATAACGCAAAAAATATGTTTATTCTGAGTTAAAGCTGCTTGATTAAGTTTTTGAGCATCCTGTGATTTCAGGGTAATGGGTTTTTCGATTACAACATGTTTATTGTTCAAAAGAGCGCTATGTGCAATGTCGAAATGACTCGAATTGGGTGTGCAAACATGAATGATTTCTGCAGGGGTATTGGCCAAGAATTCATTTAGATCCGAATGGATGTGAAAATGGGAAGGAATTTTATGTGGCTCAATATCATAGGCATCAACCCATTGGGCATTAGGGTGTGCTTGAATTTCTTCAGCATGACGTGTTCCGATGCGTCCCAAGCCCACGATTCCAAATGGCCAAATAGTATTCATTGTGATATAGGGGCAAAAATGCAAAACTTTTTACGTAGAATGGTTATTGTAGGCCGAATGTTTTGAAATTAGGCCAATTTGAGCATATTTTGCAGTAGAAAATGAAGAAAGAAACGGTATTGGTAATTGGGTCCTGCGGGCAGTTGGGAACGGAATTGGTAGAAGCTTTACGAGGAATTTATGGTAATGAAAATGTTATCGCTTCCGATATTCGAAAGGGTCAGGGGGAGGTTTTTGAGGCTGGTCCTTTCGAATTACTGGATATACTAGATGTAAATCGTTGGAAGGAAATTCTTCAAAAATACCAGCCCACTCATGTATATCATTTGGCCGCATTATTAAGTGCAACAGCCGAACAGCAACCGGAGTTTGCTTGGAAGCTTAATATGCAAGGATTGTTTCATGTTCTTGACGCAGCAAAGGAACCAGGATCTTCTATAGGACGTGTTTATTGGCCGAGTTCTATTGCGGCATTCGGGCCAAATACACCGCGTTTTGATACCCCACAATACGGACCAATGGATCCTACCACTGTTTATGGTATCAGTAAATATGCAGGTGAATTATACATTCAATATTATTATAATCGTTACGGGGTAGATACCCGTAGTTTGAGGTATCCAGGTTTAATTGGGCACAAAAGCGATCCAGGTGGCGGAACTACAGATTACGCAGTTGCCATATACCACGATGCATTAAAGGAAAAACAACACACCTGTTTTTTAAAGGAGGGTACTACTTTGCCCATGCTTTACATGCCGGATGCATTAAAAGCAACTCTTGAAGTAATGCATGCCCCCGCTGATCAAATAAAAATGCGGATGAGCTACAATTTAGCGGGTATGAGTTTTGCGCCCGAAGAAATAGCCGATAGTATAAAAAAGCATATTCCTGAATTTAATATTTCTTCAAGAGTTAGTGCGGTAACTTCTTCAGATGTAAAGGACGATTTTGGAAAAAAAATTAAGTATATACTTGAAGGTGGAAGATCTTCAGTTGGGATTGAGTCTACAATTATTGATCTAAGAAAAAAACCAAAAATTTTAAGATTAGGTGGTTTAGAAGTTGAAACTATCCAAAAAATATTAAAGAAAAAAATTTTAA
>JALRKL010000028.1 GCA_023268875.1 Bacteroidia bacterium | reverse complement strand
ACTACAAAACGGGCAATTTCAATAATATTCGAAAAAAAAGCACGCTAAATGCGAGACGTAAACCAGGTCAAATACCTTCTGACTATTGGTTACAGGTCGGTATTTATGTCTTAATGGTGAATGCGAATAAGGAACTCGGATTGTTTTGCTCCAAAGGGACTATTGAATCTTTAACCGAAAATGAAGAAGGCAATTTCGATACGATAGAGATTTACTACAACGAAGAACACACGGCATTGTTAAAAGAATTGGTGCGAAACGCCCAAAATAAACTAGACAATCGCGAGTTCTTAAATGGTTGTGGTGAGGAATCGTGCAATTGGTGCCAATTTACAAAACAGCAAGGATGGGTAAAATACCTACCCACGGGAGGCTAATTACAGTTGAAAGGATAAATCCAATTTCCGACAGGCTTTTTCGCAACAAAGCTCTTCTGCCCGCTTTCTATTTTTGTTTACCTCGGTAAACCATAATTCACCATCAATAAACAAACTAACGGTATGCTTTCCATTGCGAGAGTCTGAATCGGATGTTTGATCCCATCTCAGATCCTTTTGGTTCTTTTGTACCCATTTCATAAAAACCGCCTTATGGCTAACCGTGGTTTTCATGAGTTTATCAATATCCAAAAACTGCCCCATTAGCCGGTGGCGAATGAACCAGGATACTTTTTTGTATCCTCTATCGAGATAAATAGCTCCTATCAGGGCTTCCAAAGCATTTCCGCCTATACTCTTAACCGCTGTATGGTTTTTTTGAAGTTCGGGCTTCATTTGGATAAACTCGGCCAGTCCCATTTTATGAGCTAAATCACTCAACTGATCGCGATTTACAATACGTGTCCGCATTTCGGTCAAAAATCCCTCATCGCGATATGGAAATCTATTAAAGAGAATTTCCGCGACTATAGCATCAAGTATGGCATCGCCCAAAAACTCCAAGCGCTCGTTATTGGTAAATGAAATCTTATTGGGTTCACGCGCTTCTCCAACCGATGAATGCGTAAAGGCCTCCTTGTATATTTTTATACGAATCGGACGCACTCCAGTAAGCCGATAAATCGACGTTCGCAGTTGTTTATGTTTAGAAGAAAACAGCAAGTGCCGTGAACTATTCAGCGTATTTTTTGAAAATCACCGAAGCGTTGTGACCACCGAATCCAAAAGTATTACTCAAGGCGGCGTTTACCACGCGTTTTTGAGCTGTATGGAATGTAAGGTTTAATTTAGGATCGATGTCTGGATCAACCGTTTGATGGTTGATTGTGGGAGGTACTATATCATTCTTCACTGCCATTACACAAGCTACTGCTTCAATAGCTCCTGCTCCGCCCAACAAATGTCCGGTTTGAGATTTGGTAGAACTGATATTAAGATTATAACTATGCTCACCAAATACCTGGGTTATCGCTTTAATTTCGGCAATGTCTCCGAGTGGAGTAGATGTTCCATGAACATTAATATAATCAATATCTGAAGCACTCATATGAGCATCATCAAGAGCTTGGAACATCACATTTCTCGCGCCCAAACCTTCAGGATGTGGCGCGGTTAAGTGGTGTGCATCAGCGGTCATACCACCACCCACGATTTCTGCATAAATTTTGGCCCCACGCGCCTTGGCATGGTCTAAATCTTCCAAAATAAGAGAGGCTCCGCCTTCACCCATTACAAAACCGTCTCTGTCTTTGTCGAAAGGTCGGGATGCGGTTTTATAATCATCGTTTCTTTCACTAAGAGCCTTCATGTTACTGAAGCCTCCTACTGCTGGTTCATTAACGCATGCCTCTGAACCTCCAGAAACAATTGCATCTGCTTTACCCAAACGAATTAAGTTAAAGGCATCTATGAGCGAATGTGTTGAAGATGCGCAAGCTGACACAGTACCATAATTAGGTCCGCGAAGGTTGTGTTTTATAGAGATATAACCGGCGGCTATATCTATAATCATTTTAGGAATAAAAAAGGGCGAGAAGCGTGGTGCACCTCCGCCCTTGGTGTAGGAAACGACTTCTTCGAAAAAAGTGGAAAGACCACCAATACCAGCGCCCCAAATAACCCCAATTCTATCGAGATTAACGGATTGTTCTAGGAGTCCACTATCGGCAATAGCCTCATCGGCGCATGCCATAGCATAATGAGTAAATGGGTCCATTTTCCGCATTTCTTTTCGATCCATAATGGTTAAAGGATCAAAATTCTTGACCTCACATGCAAATTTTACTTTGTAGTTTTCCGGATCAAAATGCGTAATAACGTTAGCGCCGCTCGTACCTTTTACAAGCGCGTCCCAATATTCTCCTAACGTGTTACCGATTGGGGTTAGTGCCCCCATACCTGTAACAACAACCCTTTTGAGTTGCATAGATTACTTTTTGTTTTCTTCGATGTATTGAACCGCTTCGCCTACCGTTTGAATTTTCTCAGCTTGATCGTCAGGAATGCTGATGTCGAATTCCTTTTCGAATTCCATGATTAATTCAACGGTATCCAAGGAGTCTGCACCTAAATCGTTGGTGAAGCTCGCCTCGGGAGTAACCTCTGATTCATCAACGCCCAACTTGTCGACGATGATAGCTTGTACTTTTTCTGCAATTTCTGACATGATTTGTTTTATTTTTTGCGGTACAAAGAAACATTTTTTTCTTGAGATGCGAATGAAAATTTTATTTTTGTATTCAAAATTGTCTGCTAAACGCTACAAATCGAAAACAATATTACAAGGTAACGATTTTAATTATGTTGCCGTTCATTGCAATCTGGCCCCTTATGAGTTGGTTTGGGAAATAGCACGCGAAGCAAACATCCAATTTGTTTGTGAACCTATGCCCTTTGTGTACAATCAACACACAGCACCTTCTCAACACGTTTTATATTTCTATTCGGGTGACGAACACCTTCCCAAAACATGGCTGATTCAAAACCATGGAAGTACGGGTGTTTTGACCATTAGTAAACCACCTGTTGACTATTGGATGGTGTGGGAAGGAGATATAGAATATGATTTAGGAGATTTTTGGATTTCCCTATTGAAAGATAAAGGCCTCGCACAAATGGCGTATCTTTACCCCCAAGAACAAAGCAACAAAATCATATGGGGCTTCGATCTTCCTTACTTGATACCAAATAACAATGTATAAAGAGAATTTTAACAAAACGAAAATTGTTGCCACCGTCGGTCCAGCCAGCTCCTCCATTGAGCAATTAGAGAAACTTATTGAAGCTGGTGTTGATGTATTTCGACTTAATTTTTCACACGGAGCACACGAAATTCATGCCGCCGTTGCCGAAAATATTCGTACTCTCAATAAAAAACTAGGATGCCATGTTGCCATTTTACAAGATTTACAGGGACCCAAACTCCGCATTGGCAAGGTAGATGGCGTAATTGATTTAGTAGCAGGTAAAACCATACGAGTTACCACCGTACAGCAAATTTCCACTGAAGAATTACTTTCGGTTAGTTACGAAAAGCTGGCTCAAGAAGCTCAGATAGGAGATCGTATTTTATTAAATGACGGAAAATTAGAATTAAGAATAACCGATATTTTAAGTCCTACTGAAATCGAAACAGTTGTGGTTAATGGAGGTCCTTTAACCTCGAATAAAGGATTTAATTTACCTAACACCCAGATTTCGGCCCCATGTTTAACCGAAAAAGATCTTGAAGATTTGGCCTTTGGCTTAGATTTAGACGTAGATTGGATAGCCTTAAGTTTTGTTCGCAGAGCTGAAGACGTTATCGAATTAAAAAATCTGATTGCTGAAAAAGGCAAACGTGCAAAAGTTATTGCCAAAATAGAGAAGCCAGAAGCGGTAGAAAATTTTGATGAAATCGTTAAGGTTACCGATGCGGTTATGGTAGCTCGTGGCGACCTTGGAGTAGAAGTTCCACTTCAACGAGTTCCCCTAATTCAAAAACATCTAGTCGATGTATGTATTAAGCATGCCAAACCGGTAATTATCGCCACACAAATGATGGAAAGCATGATCGAAGACAGCATGCCCACTCGAGCTGAAATCACTGACGTGGCTAATGCCGTTTTAGACGGAGCAGACGCCGTAATGCTATCAGCGGAAACATCCGTAGGAAAATATCCCATCCGAGTAGTAGAAATAATGAATAGTATTATTACGGATATCGAACAAGATAAACGTGTATACTATAAAGGGGAACGTCCGCAACGAACTTCTCCATCTTTTGCTTCAGATGAGGTTTGTTTTACGGCTGTTCGTATG
>JALRKL010000144.1 GCA_023268875.1 Bacteroidia bacterium | reverse complement strand
TTTTATCAGTCGCTGGCTGTCCAGTTATCTGGTTGCCTGAAGCCGAGACACTTTCTCGGTCTGGCATTTAATGCCCGTTCAATCTCAGCAATTTGCTTGTCCGTTACTGTCCGCAAATCGGTGCCTTTCCGGATGTATTGGCGTAGCAAACCGTTGAAGTTTTGCTTCGGCAATACGGGTACGAGAATGCCAATAAATTGGGTTTAAAGTATCGGCAGTGTATTGTCGTTTATTAAGTATTTTTTCGGCTATAACAAGTTGATTTTCGTTTATTTTAGTATGGGCGCGATAGAGGGGGTTGGTTAGGGTTCTCCAATATTGCGCTTGCGCATTTTCGGGAAGAAAACAAAGTAGGGTGGCGCACAGGAAAAAAAGGAAAAGCCTCATAGTACAAAGGTATCACGTTTTACTCTAACGAAAATATGTAAAGGGTATTTTGAAGAATGGGAGCTTTTGTGAGTATCGTACGGGACCTGCTTAAAATAATTTTTGCAACATTGTTTTGGTTTCCGGCGAAACCTTGGTTTTATACACGGCCGTAATAAATAGAATTATTACGGCCGAAGATTTTAGGGAGTTTCCCCAAAAATGTCCGATCGAGTTCACCGGGATTGTACTGATGCCAATTCCGATTAGTAATAGGGCTAAACTAATGATTTGTGTTTGGGTAAAAGGATTTATTTTCCAGTAAAGTTGTACGATTAGTGCACTTAGTCCGTACATGATAAATGAGGTAATTAATGTTGCTATTGCTGCTCCATTAATTCCGTATATAGGAATAAGCCAATAATTCAAACTAACGGCAGATATAATGGAAAAAATGGAGGTTATAAAGTTCCAAAAATAGAAAGGAGAATTGTTAATTATTGGACTTACGGGAGCGAAGATCATTTCCAATACTTTTGCACTTCCGATGATAAAAATTACGGTTTTACCGCTGCGATAAAATTCCCCATTTGGCATAAAATCAAAGAGCGTGTCGGCATTTATCCAAAGCAATAGAAATAAAACAGACCCAATTAAGAATTGGGTATTGGCCATTTGCTTATAGAGAATGGAAAGGGCTGAGATGTTTTTATTTTTGGAATGTTCGGCGATAATGGGAGTGGCAATTTGGGTTATGTTTCTTTTAGGGATTTCTATGAGCACGGCTATGTAAAAACCAATACTGTAAATGGCTGTATCCGAAAGTGATTTGGTAGCGGATACCATAAGGAAATCTACCTTGGAGATGAATAAGGCAGCGGCGCTGGAAATGAATAACCAAGCAGTAAAACGAATTCCATCGGTTTTAATGTTAGGGTTGGCATTAAGAAATTTGAAATCGGGTTTTAGATTAATTGGTGTAAGGGTGCGTAGGTATATTAGGTTACCTACAAATGCTAGGAGGTAGGCAATGGCCACAAACCAGCAAGCTAAATCGAAAGAAATATATTTAAGGTAAAACAATCCGGCACTTATTAAAAGTACGCCACGAATCATTATTTCTCGAAGGAAATTAGGAACGGCGATGCGCCCATGATTTGCATTGGCCGATTCGAGCACCATTTGTCCCATCACGCCTAAAATAAGGAAAATGAGCATGGGATAAATTTGTTGGATTAATGCGGCATCATTAGACTTAAATAGCGTGATAAAATCGTATTCGAAGACGAGGTAATTAAAACATATAAGGGTGAAACCAACTAGGGGAATGGCGAACACCCAAAAGAAGAATCCATTATGATTGGGAGGGTTTTTGAAATACGGGAAAAAGCGATTGATGGAGTAGGTAGTTCCAAATAGTCCGAAGGAACCGATAACCGCCCCAAGTTCGATAAGTAATCTCACGGCGCCCAATTCTGATGGACTAAAGAATTTTGGAAAAAAATAGATAAGGGATGCAAAACCGATAATAACGCCAATGTAGTTGGAGAGAGATGCTTTGAACGATTGTCGGATTATTATGCCCATTTAGTATTTAATAAAATATTTAGCAATAAATGCCTTAAAATATCGTTTCCACCAAACATAGTTTACATGGCTCAAAATTCTTTTAAACGGTGAAACTTTCATAGTAAGGTTGTTGTGAAAATTATCTAATTCCGTATGAAAAAATACTGGGATACCCCTATTGGAGCTGTTATGCATGTTCTTTTCATGTATGAATTGAATCCACATAGGTTTTTTCACATAAAATGTAATATTGTCGTTTATTAAATTTAGTCGTTTAAATATTTCCTTAAATATTTGGAGTTTTAGCCCGGGCCATTGCCAGTGATTTACGAAATAAATACCTTGAATTTTTTGATATTTATTTTCTATCAACGTGAGAAATGGACCCATCGAATAATAGTAATGACTTAGGTAGTTAGTGCTTTTTTCGAAAGTGTAACCACTTGAAAGATTGATAAATGAATTATGACGGAAGTTCAAGAGGTTTTGGATCGTTTCTACAGCGGATGAATGCAAAATATCATCATTATCAAATCGAGTTTGAACAATCCAATCTGATGTAGTTAAATTTTTGAGATCAATCAAATATTGTTCTCTGAAATCCTCGTATCCATCGGCAAACATTATATTTATAAACTCAAAAGGACGTATTATTCTCTCGATGTGTTCAATGATGTGAGTGGGAGAAGACCTGTCGAAATATAGTAGCCATTTGAATTTATTATTTGTTTGTTTGACCACGGAGGGTAAACAATATTTCTCAAAGAGTTCAAGGCGGTCTTCTGTCCATTTTAACCAAACTGCTTCTTTATTTGAACCGTCTAGGAAGTTTTTAACGTTGAATAAAGTTACAATGAAGTGATCAAACGGGGGAGTTTTTGTTTTATCAGTCATTTCGGCACTTTATTACACAAAAGTAAGGGAACAAAATGAAACCATTATCTTTGAGATTTCTTCAATCATAATGAGTAAATCAAAAATCGGGTGGATTATTAAGCGCGTCGCTCCTAGACTTTATGAAAGTATAACCAAGCGATTAGGGAAAATATTAAGCTATTTTGCGGATTCACGACCGTTTTTAACAGATTCTCTGGGTGGGGATTTTAAGATGTATGTCAACGAACGGTTAAATGATGACATTTTTGAAGACTTCAAAAAAGGGTTTGACTCAGAATCATTGACTGTGGTGGATGCCTTGGTTTCACGTTTTAAAAATATCCCGAACCAAAAGGTTGCTCACAATCAACCTTCCTTTTCAATAAAGGAATTATTACCCATAGAACGTAATGAATATAGCTTTGAAATGAAGGCAAGATTGGCAGAATTAAAAAAAGTTTATAATGGAATTGAATGGGAGGAGTCTGTTGGCTACTTTAATCATGGGTTGTTTTTTGTGCCGACTAATATAAAAAGTGCTTTATCGGATTCCACAGCGTTGGATATTGGTGCTTATGTGGGCGATTCTGCTTTAATGTTGGAAAAAGTTGGTTTCAAGGAGATAATATCATTTGATATTTCACGAAAATCTACCAGTAAATATCTTGAGAACATTAAGAGATTTGCTCAGAATTCTAAAATATTCAAACATGAGTTGATAGGATTATCAGATGAGAATGCCCCTGCCATTCGTTTAACTGATGATGGTTCGGCCGGTATGTCCGTGGAAAGGAAAAATTCTGGCGAATTATCTTATGAGGTTCAAATAACTACAGTGGATACTTACTGTGAAAATTTGCAAATTAAACCAAGTTTTATAAAGGCCGATATGGAAGGATTCGCTTTTAGAATGATTAAAGGTGCAAAAAAAACCATAATAGAAAACAAGCCGGTACTTTGTTTGGCGGTATATCATAATCCCGAGGAGTTTTTTGAAATAAAGCTATTACTTCAAAAATGGGTTCCTAGTTATAAATTTATCTTGC
>JALRKL010000088.1 GCA_023268875.1 Bacteroidia bacterium | reverse complement strand
TCAAGATACTTGCGTTTACTATGATGGCGATGAAAGCCTTAGTGAACTTTGCCGTACGCATAAAAATGCGATAGCCTATTCCGCACCTCGCTTCGAATCCAATGGTTCTGGTACGCTTTTGTTTTGGGATACCAAAGAACGGCAGCAGCTGCCATTTTTCGGAAAACACAATATTGAAAATGCTTGTGGTGTGGTGGAATTGGCTGTACAGTTAGGCATAAAACGTGCAGTGGCTTGGTCGCATTTATCGGATTTTCCGGGCACTTCAAAGCGTTTGGAGTGCATTGCGGAGGGGGACAAAGAAATTGTATTTCGCGATTTTGCCCATGCGCCCTCTAAAGCTGCAGCAACGGTCAACGCCGTTCGCGAACAATTTCCCAATCGGTACTTTTTATCTGTTTTTGAACTACATACTTATTCAAGCCTTCAACCAGAATTCATGGAAGGCTATAAAGGCTTATTTGATTCTGCAGATGAGGCATGGGTTCTATACGATCCCCACGTTTTTGAATTAAAGCGGATGCCCATCCCAAGTTTTCAAGAAATGCAAAGCCGCTTAGGGAGTGTACGCTTGTTTAGCGATCCAATAGATTTAACGGCGGCTCTGAAGGATTGGCAATTACGGGTAAAAAATGGAAATGAAAATGTTGTATCCTTATGGATGAGTTCGGGCAATTTTGGTGGCGTAAAAATCGTTTAATTAAAAACGAAACCCTTAACTTTGCCCCTTTATGGCTGACATAAACTTACTACCCGAAATTGCACGTCAAGTGCGTCGCGACATTTTACGTATGGTACATGCCGTTAGCAGCGGTCACCCTGGAGGTTCTTTGGGTTGCGCCGATTACCTTACGGCTTTGTATTTTCATTACATGAAACACGATCCCTCAAACTTCACCGGTCACGGAAATGGGGAAGACGTATTTGTTATGAGTAATGGCCATATTTCTCCAGTATTTTACAGTGTTTTGGCACGTTCTGGTTATTTCCCAAAAGATGAATTAGCAACTTTTAGGAAGTTAAATACACGTTTGCAAGGGCATCCTACGACGCATGAAGGACTTCCGGGAGTTCGTGTTGCAACAGGTTCGCTTGGGCAAGGTTTGAGTGTAGCGTTGGGGTTTGCCATGCAGAAAAAGTTGGATAACGATTCGAGCACTGTATGGGCACTAACCGGAGATGGCGAATTGCAAGAAGGTCAAATATGGGAAGCGGTTATGTTCGCCGCTCACAATAAATTAGATAATATTTTGGTGGCTGTTGACTTCAACCAACAGCAAATAGACGGCAGCACGGAGGAAGTGATGGGAATTACGGAGTTGGTTTCTAAGTTCCGCGCTTTTGGTTGGTTGACCATCGAAATGGACGGAAATAATTGGGACGAGATTCATCGTATTTTGCCACAAGCTCAAAACCATTTGGGATGTGGGAAGCCCGTGGTAATTATCATGAAAACAGAAATGGGTCAGGGCGTAGACTTTATGATGGGTACGCATGCTTGGCATGGCAAAGCTCCAAACGACGATCAGTTGGCCAAAGCCTTAGCACAATTGCCCGAAACACAATTTGGCGATTACTAAAAGTCAACGACTATGAGGAAAATAGCGTTTTTATTCATTTTTATTTGGGGAAGTCAGTTCACACAAGCCCAAATAATTAATGCCTTTGAAGGTAGAAAAACGCGCATACTTTTCCTATTGGACGCTAGTGGAAGTATGTTGGCCGAAATGGAAGATGTGAATCGTTGGGCAGTTGCCGTTACGCTGCTATCCAATATGGCCGATTCATTACGCCAAGTGCAGGATGTCGAAATTGGTTTACGGGTTTTTGGACATAACAAACCCAATTCTCTTAGAGACTGTAACGATACAAAACTAGAAGTTCCGTTTTCCGCTTTTAATCATAAGCAATTTAGACAAACCTTACGCGGATTAAAGCCCTTGGGTTATACGTCGATTACGCAATCGTTGTTGGCAACGGAAAGCGATTTCCCCCAAGATAAAACCGCGAGAAACGTAATCATTATAATAACGGATGGTGTTGAGGAATGTCCTGGTGATCCTTGTGAGGTAAGTACTTTACTACAGAAAAAAGGAATCATTTTAAGGCCGTTTATTGTGGGAATGGGCACCGATGCCGAGTCTTTTAGAAAGAATTATTCATGTGCAGGCACCTACTATAATGCGGAAGGGATAGACCAGTTTAATAAAATAATCGGTGTTATTGTTAAACAAGTCTTGAACAATACCTCGGTACAGATTAATCTTTTAGACGATCAAGGAAGACCCACAGAAACGGATGTGCCTCTGAGTTTGTACGATTCGGACAATGGCAGTTTGGTCGAACATGTTGTTCATACGATGAATGGGAAAGGAATTCCAGATACCCTTTATTTAGACCCATTGCGACGTTACGATATGGTCGTTCACACACTTCCCCCAGTTGAGAAAAACAACTTCGAAGTCATACCGGGAAGGCATAACACATTGGCCGCCTCAACACCACGAGGTGATTTGCATTTGAAGATAGGCGGGATAACAAATTACAAAGAGCTTCATGCTATTGTGAGGCGCAAAGGCAACATGGAAACCGTGCACCACCAAGTGTTTAATACCAAGCAGAAGTATCTCACGGGTTCCTACGATATCGAAATATTAAGTACTCCGCGATTACGCTTTAACAACCTCACAATTTCACAAAATAAGACTCGTATTATCGAAATTCCTTCCCCAGGAATGTTATCCTTGAAAACCGGAAGGGACTTATCGGGCTCTATTTTTCAAGAAGTTGACGGTAAAATGATCTGGGTAAAGGATATCCCATCTACGGCTGGTAGGCATGAAATTATCATGCAGCCGGGTAATTATTCGGTAGTTTACCGTTTGAAAAGTGAAACGAGAACCCTTTACACCAAGAAAATGCCTTTTACTATTTCCAGTGGAATAAACACAACGATTGCATTATAAACTCTATGAAATCTTTTGAAATATTGGACAACAAAGACACGCGTAGCGGCTTTGGCGCCGGTTTGTTAGAAATCGGAAAACAAGATCCCCGTGTAGTGGCCATGTGTGCCGACTTAACGGGTTCGCTCGTGATGAATTTGTTTAAAGACGAATTTCCTGATCGCTTTTTTCAGGCGGGAATTATGGAAGCGAACATGATGGGCGTTGCCGCTGGTATGGCCTTGGCTGGAAAGATTCCTTTTACAGGAACGTTTGCTAATTTTTCAACAGGACGTGTATACGATCAAATACGGCAAAGTATTGCTTACAGCCATGCCAATGTTAAAATTTGTGCTTCGCATGCCGGACTAACCCTGGGTGAAGATGGGGCTACACATCAGATACTGGAAGATATAGGCTTAATGAAAATGTTGCCTGGTATGGTGGTGATAAACCCATGTGATTACAATCAAACTAAGGCAGCCACTATTGCAATTGCGAAATATTTCGGCCCTGTGTACTTGCGTTTTGGTAGACCCAAATGGCCAGTATTTATTAGTGAAGATACGCCGTTTGAAATTGGAAAAGCCTTAATGTTAAACGAAGGTACCGATGTGAGTATTTTTGCTACCGGCCATTTAGTATGGAAAGCAATTCAAGCCGGTCAACAACTGGCGGAAAAAGGCATTTCGGCAGAAATCATCAATATCCACACCATTAAGCCACTAGATGTAGAGGCAGTTATCAATTCGGCCAAGAAAACGGGATGTGTAGTTACTGCTGAGGAGCATCAAATGAATGGTGGTATGGGTGATTCTATTGCTCAATTGCTTGCGCGCAAGTTGCCAACTCCGTTAGAAATGGTTGCTGTGAACGATTCGTTTGGTGAAAGCGGTACTCCCGATCAATTATTGGTGAAGTATGGTTTGGATCATTCTGATATCACGGCTGCAGCCGAAAGGGCAATTTCTCGTAAAAACTAAAACTCTTTTGGGCTATTAAGGGTTTCCTTACTAGCGGAGCGGTTTATGAATACTCGAGATATATTGTCGCATCAATCTCAGTTTGAGGCGACACAAGATTTTTTAGGACATCTTACGGGAAATAAATGGATCTTTACCAAAGGACTTTTTGGTTCTGGTAGGTCACTGTTGATGGCAACGACTTATGCCAAAAATCAACGTCCCATACTCGTAGTTGCACCAAATAAAGTAGAAGCGCAATATATCAAGTCAGATCTCGAGAATTTACTTCCCGGGCAATCTATTTATTTTCTTCCAGATTCTTTTGTGAAAGCGTATCGTTCCGATCGGGAGCATGCAATGCATGTGCAGGAACGGATAGAAACGCTAAATGGATTGCGTAAAAATCCGCGGCGGATTGTGGTCACCTACGGCAGCGCATTGGCAGAACATGTAGTAGAAAAATCAGATTTGGAGAGTAATACCTTTGAGATCAGTAAAGGTCAAAACCTGGATATTGATTTTCTAACCGAGTTTCTTTACGACAATGGATTTGAGCGGGAGGATTTTGTGATGGAGCCGGGTCAATTTAGTATCAGGGGCGGAATCCTGGATTTGTTCTCATTTGCTCATGAATATCCGTTTAGATTAGAATTAGATGGAGATATAATCGATAATATTCGGGCTTTTGATGTAAATACTCAATTGTCAATTAAGGAAATGGCCCACTTCAGTTTGGTTCCTAAACTTCGAGAGCAGCAAATAAAACGTACGCCTATCCTTAATTATTTTGAATCTGATACCCTGTTGTATTGGATCGAACCCGAACTTCAGTTCACCGACTTGGTGAAAATGTGGGAGTTTGCATTACAGAATTATCATCAGACTAAGTTAGACTCAGGGGAATTTGATGGAAGGCATCCCAATGAAGTTTGGTTAACCCCAAAAGAATTTCAGGAAATGTCAAATCCGTTTAAGAAAATTCAATTGGGTGGCGATAAACCGGATGCTCCTCACGATACGGTAGCGTTTGAACAAGAACCGCAGCCCATCTTTAAACGCAATATGGAGCTGTTGCAACAGTGGCTGCAAGAGTATAAACAAAAAGGGTACAAAACCTTGGTATTTAGCGATAATAACCGTCAAATTGAACGTCTTCAAGTTCTATTGAAGGAACAGCAAATGGACGAATTGTTTTCGCCTGTATATGTAGGTTTGGCGAGCGGATTTGTCGACCACGAAAGCAAACTCGCGTGTATTACGGAGCATCAGCTTTTTGATAAATATTATAAGCCTAAATCCCGCGACAGTCAATCTGGCAGTACCTCTATTTCTTTAAGAGAGTTACGAAATTTAAAACCGGGTGATTTTATAACCCATATCGATCATGGCATTGGCAAATTTGCCGGTTTGGAAACCATGGATGTTAATGGGGTAAAGCAAGAGGCGTTAAGAATTGTATATAGGGATAATGATTTGCTTTATGTATCGGTTAATAGCCTTCATAAAGTAAGCAAATACAGTGGCAAAGATGGAACCAAGCCAACGCTGCATAAACTAGGTTCGGGGGCTTGGGAAAAGCAAAAGAGGACCACTAAAAAGAAGGTTAAAGATATTGCCCGTGAGTTGATTCAATTGTATGCGCAGCGAAAAAAGGAAAAAGGTTTTGCATTTTCTGCGGATAATTACTTGCAAATGGAGCTGGAAGCATCTTTTTTTTATGAAGATACACCCGACCAAGGCAAGGCAATTGATGCGGTGAAGAAAGATATGGAAAATGAGCAACCTATGGACCGTTTGGTTTGCGGTGATGTTGGATTTGGGAAAACGGAAGTAGCCATGCGTGCAGCGTTTAAAGCAGTTTGCGATTCTAAACAAGTGGCCGTTTTAGTTCCTACAACGATCTTAGCTCAGCAACATTATCGAAGCTTTCGGAAGCGTTACCAAGGCTTCCCCGTAAATGTAGAATATTTGAACCGGTTCAAGTCTGCTAAGGATCAAAAAGAAACGATTCGCAAATTGCAAAGTGGGGAAGTTGATATTATTATCGGTACGCATAGGTTGATTGGAAAGGATATAAAATTCAAAGATTTAGGTCTTTTAATAATCGATGAAGAGCAAAAATTCGGAGTAGGGGCGAAAGAAAAACTGAAGAGCATCCGGGTAAATGTAGACACGCTTACCTTAACGGCGACTCCAATACCGCGTACATTACATTTTAGTTTAATGGGAGCGCGCGATTTAAGTATTATCAATACACCTCCGCCTAATAGACAGCCGGTACATACGGAATTGGCGGTTTTTAACAAGGAGACCATCCAAAAGGCGATTACCGACGAAATTAATCGCGGGGGACAAGCCTTTGTGGTGCATACCCGTATTAAGGATATCTACGATTTAGCGGCAATGATTGAGCGGGAAGTGCCCGAAGCGCGCGTTTGTGTGGCACACGGTCAAATGGAAGGGCATAAACTGGAAGATGTAATGGTTCGCTTTATTGAGGGAGAGTACGATGTGTTGGTTGCTACGAGTATAATTGAAAGCGGCTTGGATATACCCAATGCCAATACCATTATTATCAATAATGCGCACATGTTTGGGCTTTCTGATTTGCATCAAATGCGCGGACGTGTGGGTAGGAGCAATACAAAAGCGTTTTGTTATTTATTGAGTCCGCCTATATCAGGCTTGCCGGAAGATTCTCGTAAAAGGTTGCGAACTTTAGAAGAGTATTCTGAATTGGGTAGTGGATTTCAGGTGGCAATGCGCGACCTTGATATTCGAGGAGCCGGAAATTTGTTAGGGGCTGAACAAAGTGGATTTATTGCCGATATGGGTTTTGACATGTATCACAAAATTTTGGATGAAGCGTTACAAGAGTTGAAAAAAGAGGAGTTTACAAATCTATTTGAGGATGCAAATGAGAGTATTGAGAGCCGAGATTGCCAGATTGATACCTATTATGAAATATTAATTCCTTCGGAATATGTGACCCAAACATCCGAGCGTATCAGTTTATATAGTGAATTGTCGAATGTAAAAACTGAATTAGGATTGCGTGACTTTTTATCGGAGTTGAAAGACCGTTTTGGAAAACCACCCAAGGAGGTGCTGGCTTTGGTTGATTCGATTCGATTAAAATGGGCGGCTAAGGAACTCGGATTGGAAAAAGTGGCCCTTACTCCGTCTAAAATGCGTTGTTTTTTCCCGGGAGATTCAAATGCGGCTGTATATCAATCCGAAGCATTCAGCTTTTTGATAGGTATGTTGGCGCAAAATCCAAATAAATATAATGCCAAGCAAACGGATAAAGCATTCATAGTAGAGGTTAGAGGAGTTACGGACGTATTTCAGGGGCTTTACGAGCTGAACGAATGGAAAAATGCCCTCAAACCTAATGCCGAAGCACATGCGTAATGCGATAATTGCAATTTTTTGTTTTCTAAGTTCTTGCGAAATGTCCAAAAAACTACCGTCATTCAATCCCGATATTCCTTTTGTTAAAGGAGTGGACACCCTGCTCAAATGGACAGGAAATCCCGTGCATAAAAAAATGTATCAAAATCACGAATTTCCGATGTCTAAGGATTTCTCCGATGTATGGCGTTGGAAAAGTAAAAAGAATCCCTACGAACAAGAGAAAAAACAAGATACGTTTCGTTTGCCCATTTCAGAAGATTTGACTTCATTAAAAGAAGGAAAAGAGGACGGGATTTATTGGTTGGGGCATGCTACCTTTATTATTAGGGTTAAGGGTATACACTTTATAACTGACCCTGTATTTAAAAAGGCCTCGGTTATAAAGCGTTGGTCGAAGCTGCCCATCGAGCCTTCTGATATGCCAGCTATCAATTTTGTTCTTATGTCGCACGATCATCGCGATCACTGCGATAAAGCGAGTTTACGAAAAATGGTTAAATACAATCCAGAGATTCGGTTCTTTTCGGGATTAAATATGAGCCCAATTTTAGAAAAGTTTCTCAAAGGGGCTAAAGGACAAGAAGCGGGATGGTATCAACAGTATAAAACTGAAGGTTTTGAACTTTATTTTCTGCCTACGAGACATTGGTCAAAAAGAGGATTAACCGATACAAATCAACGATTATGGGGTTCGTTTATACTGAAAATTGACGGTATCACGATTTATTTTGGAGGGGATTCTGGCTATGGCTCTCATTACAAGGACATCGCTAAATTATTTCCCCAAATCGATTATGCGATTTTAGGAATTGGCGCCTATGAACCTGAATGGTTCATGGAAGACAATCATTCTAGTCCGAGCAAGTCATATAAAGCTTTTAAAGACTTGAAGGCAAAATACTTCATCCCGATGCATTATGGCACATTCGATTTGAGTGATGAACCCATAGGAAAGCCGCAACGTGAACTAGAACGGATAAAAGCGGAAACGCGAGATTCCGGTATAATTATCCCAACCTTAGGAGCTAATTTGATGAAGCGCTAATTAGCGCTTCATGAGTTCTTCTAGCTCGTCATTTTTAATTGCCTTACCCTTTGATTTAGTTTTGGATTCTTTGGGTGTTGATTCTGAACTGGGCATAGCAGGAACAGTTTCCATAATTTGAGCGCTATCCATATTCAATTTATTGGTTGAATCTTGTAAAGGTAATGTTTGGGCCGAATCAATTACGATATTTGTTGAATCAGGAAGATTCGAAATTTCTGTCAAAACGGCAAGTGACTCGGCTTTTTCATCAGAAAGAAATTCAATTACCTCTTGAATTTGAATTTCTTCAGGAGTAGTTTCTCTTTCCGGGGTTGAAATTTCGGATTCTACTTCATCTGGTAGAACGTCTTCATTTTCGTCATTGGACATAGATCCACCCAAGAATCCATAAGGACAGCCATTATTGCTAATTACTCCAAAAATTTTGTAACAACTATCTTTTTTATCTGGAACTTCATCGTAGTCACGATCATTACGCTTGCCGATATTGATATTTAAACCTATCATACCCGATGTGGCGCTTGCCGAGCCATAGTTAATTATCCCCAACACATCATTCACCGATCCAAATACTTGTATTGGACCTAGATTTAAGCTTAATCCCAAGCTGATACGGTGCACTGGGTTAGATATATCGTATAACGAATAGCCTAATCTTAAATCGATCCATTCACCCAATTCCTGATGGATAGTTGAACTCACAAAGGTTTTATCTCCATTAATACCAAAGCCATATCCTCCAAATGCTTGGATATGGGTTCTTGGAAATAGAAGGAATTCGGCACCAATAGTGTAGCGCGGTTTAAGTTGTGTGGTGTATGAACTTATTTGTGCTCCAGTTACATCAAATTTATTGAGGAAGGTATCTTGCAGTTGTTGAGCAATATCGTCATTCAAATTATTAATTTGATTTGTATCCAGGCCATTCCAAATCCATTTAGATTCATTCATGATAATTTCTTGGGCACCTAAATTCCAAAGTATGTTCCCAAGATTCTGAATAGAGCCGGAAACCCGAAATTTTTCGTTAAATCTATAAACGGCACCGAATCCTAATGCATATCCTTGATTCGTTCCCATTGAAATTTGATTTAATTGATCCATAACAGTTTGATTGGCATCGTATGTTGAATCGTTAAGTGCATCTTGAACATCTACACCCAGAAGTGAAGCGCGACCTTTAATAGCACCGTTTAAATTTAAAGAATAAATTGAGGCGGTACCCGTATCGGTTCCGATTCCAAATCTGGCTTGTTCGAGATTGAGGTCGCTAATTCCGTTAATGAGAGAAGCATTCATGCCTAGAGAAAGTTCATTCGTGATAAATCTTCCATAACTGAATGTATTCTTAAGGTAGGAGCGTATTTGATTCCCTGAAAAGTCAATATCGGCGTCCTTTTCAATAAAGGCACCATTTCCTATAAATGCTAATCCCAAAAGATCTTTAGGAACGCGTATGGCTGCTTCATTAACAAGAGTGCTATTTATGGAGAAATATGATTTTTTGCTTCTAAAGCCGAAATGAAAAACATCTGTTTGCTGGTACAAATCCACTCCTAGTTGTTTCTCATCTTCTCCAATCAAGCGCGTAACGGTTTGCAATGGTGTTTCGGTGCTTCCAAATAAACCATTGAGTGTAGTCCCAACTAAATTGGCTCCAAAATAGGTTTGTCCGACCGAAAGTGTCGCTTTATACTGGGGCATGAAACCCGGATTCCACAAATGTGATTGGGAAAGGTGACGATTGTTGAATTCGTAAAATGCTTGAGCTTGTATTCCTCCCATAGCGCTTAAAGCCACGGTTATAAATAAACTGATTTTTTTCATTTGGATCTTATTATAGCTCGGTGGTGTAAATAGCTCTGAATGCCAATGAAATATCTAATGCACAACTCGTGTAAATACTTACTGGCACATTTCCATTATCGTAGGAGTTGAAGTTAGTTCGAATGAAAATGTATTGACATTTACGAGCGTCGAGTTTATCTAACATCGCTCCTGGCATTAAGAAAGTACTCATGTTTTCCGAGGTTTCTGTGATTTTACCATCTTTATCAACAATCGCCGATTGTATGAGGGTTACCTCGGTTAGGGAGTCAATTACTTTATAAGAGGAATCGGTGAATATCAGATCCAATGTACCTCCTAGTGGGAATCCATTTTTAGTTTTGATTTTCAGTTCTAACAAATCAAAATCTGCCAATCCTTGAAGAGACTTTCCTTGATCTAGAGTATCTACGTAAATAAAATTTTGTGCGGAAAAGATCATCGGAATATCCGTATCAAAACCTAGATCAATAGCACTATTACGAGTTATATGGTTTGTAAAACCTATGAATCCATCTGGATTCATAATTGCTCGTCCTTTAATATCGAATAAAACCGCTGGCATACCCAAACACTCTACAATCGCTGAATTAGACTTGTTAATTTCAAATGTTTCAGATTTGATCGTTCCTCTCTCTGAGATGGTAGGAAAGGGGAAATTCATATCCTGAACATTCATAGAAAGTTCATTTCCATTGGCATCCTTTGATAAAATATCTAGCTCCACCAAAATAGGAATACCAACTGAATTCTTTAAATAAATCTTCATTTTAGGATCGTTCATCTTGATACCACGACCTAATTCCGCGAGTTGACTAATGTCTAAATTATCGATGGTTATGTCAAATGTATCTTGTCCTAAATAGCCATCCAAATATTCAAATGTCGCAGGTTGTGCATCAAACTCAAATTCGATGTAATCTGAAGAGTCAAATTCAACTAATCCAATACTCGACTGAATATCTGTCGATACACTAATTCTCAACATATTGTATTCCTTTTCTGGATCATAGCCCAAATGAATTTGTGTACCGCTTAAGTCTAAATTAGATTTAGTTGTTGTCTTTGTGGCGTTTATTCTCAAAGAATTTATTGGATTATTGTTTTTTGTTGCGTCAGGTAAACTTAAATCGATTATTATGTTGCTATTGAGAGTAGATGTTGTATTAATGGGCAATAAAGCATCGTTGAACTCAATATTTTTTAGTTTGGCCGCTAAATTTGGATTAGACAGATCAATACTTAAGTTCTTAGTCTCAATTTTCTGTGCAGGCAAAACTGCTTTTCCTCCAATACAGGTGAGGTTCGAAAATGTAGTGGTTATTTCTAAATTATCCTCCATATTAATGAACACCGAATCAGCGCTTTGAGCCAAGTTTACAGAAGGCACATTGAAACCCAATGAATTACTTAAAACTCTGCCGCTAATATCAATACTGTCGAAGGCGGAACTTTTAGGAAGGATATTTACAAATTTAACAGTTCCCAGTAAGACTGGGTTGGTTTGAGTTGCGCTATCGAATATTGAAATTTGCAAATTAGTTAGTTCAGTTGGGTATCCGTTGTACACACTAAATAAAAGATGACCATTAGATATCTTCAGGAATTCGAAATCTTTATCTTTATCAAGATTAGTTATATCCGTTTTCTTACTATTTAATGCTTTAAATATATTTTTTTTACCATTTGAACTGGTTAAATAATTTCTATCATCCAATGACGCTTCAACGGTAATGTCATCTAAACTAATGTTTGATTTATTTTCATTGCCAATTATATTGAGAGCCCCAATACTGAATTTAGTTGAACTTTTTCCTAATCTGAGATCTTTGAAAATTTCATCGGCATCCAAATTAAAGACCGAATCTTGTTTAAATGTAATTCTTATCAATCCGTCTGGATCGTATTGGATAATACTATCCTGTTTTAGTAAATCTGCTGCAATAATTTTCGCATTTGCCAAAGGAGTTAGAATCTCTGGACTGATTTTAGTGTTTTTGAATTTGCTGGGGTTGACGTCGTTTTTTTTACATGCAACTACGTAAACTAACATCAATAGAACTAGAATTCGAAGGAATTTCATAAAATTGGTTGAATTAATTCTCGAATTTACGATTTATTAGAATAACATTTTATTAATTATGATTTGTCAGTGCTGATATATTACTCTTTACTATTCTAAAAAGTCAAAAATTACAATAAACGTATGACTTAAATTGATAATTATACCAAAACATGTAACTAAGAGGTTGAAAAATTACGATATTCGCTTACATGAAAATTGCCCCTGAACATTTAAGATTAAAGTTCCCTGAAATTGAAACAGAACTGTTGGAACAAATCAGTGAAAACGCCGAAGTAAAGGAGGTTCATTCGGGAGATGTATTGGTAAGAACAGGACAACATTTGACTTCGGCTATGGTGGTTTTGCGTGGCGCAATAAAAATATATCGTGAGGGTGATGAGGGTGGCGAGTTCTTTTTATATTACCTGCAGAGTGGCCAAGCATGCGCTATGTCTATGTCGTGTCTGCGACATCAAGAGCAAAGTCAAGTTATGGGGGTTGCCGTAGAAGATTCAGAGGTAATGTTGATTCCAATGGAAAAGGTTAATCAATGGGTTCGAGAATACCGCAGCTGGCAGGAGTTTGTAATCAATACCTATAGAAATAGATTTGAAGAAGTACTTGAAGTTTTAGATAGTATAGCCTTTAGAGGT
This sequence comes from Bacteroidia bacterium, assembly GCA_023268875.1. GTDB lineage: Bacteria > Bacteroidota > Bacteroidia > NS11-12g > UBA955 > VMCP01. Next base: position 27,231 of record JALRKL010000088.1, on the reverse strand, counting down.
ATGGATGAAAGATTGGAATTTTATCTAAAGAAAGAATCCCAAAAAGCCAAGTCCAAGGTGTTACATATTTCTCACCAAAGCATCGCCAATGATTTAAATACCTCGAGAGAAGTGATATCGCGACTCTTAAAGAAAATGGAACAACGCGATTTGTTGAGCTTGCAGCGAAATCAAATCGAATTAATAGATCTTTAGAGGATTGTTTTTATTCGGACTCCCGTTCCCAGCTTCGATATTCCTGACTTTCCTCAAAAACCGAGCGAATTATTTCTTGTTCTTCTAAGTCATAATCGCGCTTACGTCGTTGCATCATAAGTTGGGCGGTTTTTTCCATTTGTAAAAGTTTGTGAGTTACAAACCCCGAGGCTCCTCCCCAAGAGAAGTCTGGCACAAACTGCCTGGGGAAGCCAGATCCAAAAATATTGGATCCCACTCCAACTACAGTGCCGGTATTAAACATGGTATTAATGCCGCATTTACTATGATCTCCCATAATCAGCCCACAAAATTGCTCCCCACTCTTTTCAAAACGATTGCTCGCGTAATTCCAAACTTTTACCTCGTCGTAGGTGTTTTTCAGATTAGATGCATTGGTGTCTGCGCCAATATTACACCATTCTCCCAATACAGCATTCCCAAGAAAGCCATCGTGGCCTTTATTGCTGTAACCTTGAAAAACCACATTGTTGACTTCTCCACCTACATTGCAATAAGGTCCCAGAGTGGTATCGCCATATATTTTACTGCCCATCTTTATATTTGAACCTTCTCCCATTGAGAAAGGCCCTCTTATAATACTGCCCTCCATAACCTGAGCGTTTTTGCCTATGTATATTGGACCCGAGCTTGTGTTGAAAATACAACATTCAACTTGGGCGCCTTCCTCCAAGAATATATTATGGGAGCCGATTACAGTATTGGTTTTTGATAGTGGGACACTCTTGCGATTTGAGGTGATTAGCTCGAAATCATTTTTGATCTCAACTCCGTTGTATTTAAAAACATGAAATGGGCGTTTGATCAATTTAATTGGCCCTTCATATAATACTTCTATTGATTTATCGCCTTTAAAGGCCAAACAGGTATTATCGGATGAAATTAGCGCGCCGTGTTCGGGTAAATTTCGAATCGCAAGCAACAGTTCTGGATTAGGAAGTAATTGACCATTGATGTTTAAGTCTGCTTTTGTTTCGGGGAATCGTTTTTGCAAATACGGGCGCGTTTGAAACCCTACTTTTGTAGCGCCTAAATGCAAGGCCCATTTCTCGGAAATGCTCAAGATTCCAACTCGCAGAGCAGCTGATGGTCGGGTCGCCGTTAGTGGGAAGAGTCCCCTGTCGTTTATTTCCTCAGAAAAGCCTATTTGCATGATGCGAATTTAGGACTATTTTATTTTAGGTAAATCAGCGAGAGACAAAAGCCGCAAAAAAAGGCAAATAAAAAAGGTGCTTGCGAAAACAAGCACCTCATATATAATCCTAATAGGATTTTATTATTTTTTCGCGTAACGCTTACGGAACTTATCGATACGACCGGCAGTGTCGATAAGGTTTTGTTTACCGGTGTAGAATGGGTGAGAGGCTGAAGAAATTTCCAATTTGTATAAGGGATATTCATTGCCATCTTCCCACTGGATGGTTTCCTTGGTATCAACACAACTTTGGGTTAAAAATGCAAAGTCGCAACTCATGTCTTTAAATACCACTTTACGGTAACTTCCTGGATGTATTTCGGGTTTCATAAATGATTTCTTATTAAAAGGACTGCAAAAATAATACAATTTTCGCACATCTGCAATGATTAGATAAAAAATTAGTCGCCCAATCCACTAACGTTCAAATCGCCTCCAATTTGGGCTTTGGGTTTGTTTTGTCGCTTACAATCAAAGAGTAGGGAAAGGTCCATGCCCTCGGGAGCTTCAAAGGGTTTGGCTATGTATTTAATGCGTTTATCGTGCTGAAGTGTTTTCATAAACTCACCGAAAATAGGCATCGCCATTTTACTTCCTTGTCCCATGCTAGAGTATCTTACCCTTACAGTGGGGTCATCGGCACCTACCCATGTAGCACAAACTAAATCATTCGTTACACCCATAAACCAACCATCGGCTGCACCTTGAGTTGTTCCGGTTTTTCCTCCGATGTCTCCTTCAATTTCATAACGCCCTTTCATGCCAAAGGCGGTTCCTCTGTCTACCACACGTTTTAATAATTGCAACATGGTATAGGCTTTTTCAGCATCTAAAACCTGATCGTGTTTTGGGGTTTCAAATTCCTCGATCACATTGCCATCTTTGTCTTCTATTCTGGTTATGTATGTTGGCTCAATCCATAATCCTTTATTTACAAACGCGCTGTAAGCGGAAGCCATTTCAAACGGCGATAGCTCTACTGTGCCTAAACTGATAGACGGCACACGCGGAACTTGATCTTTGTCAATTCCAACGCGTTCCGCAAATTGAACGACCAAATCGGGTCCGTTTTCGCCCAACGATTTCATGATTTGTGCCGTAATTAAGTTATCCGAAAGGGCTAAGCCTTTCCAAATGGGCCATATCCCTCCTTCTTTTCCGTCAAAGTTTTTGGGTGACCATTCTTTTCCTCCAGAAATAAACACCGTTCTTTCTCGGGGGAATTCTGTGCACGGCGTAAACTTATTGATATCGATGGCGGTTGCATAAATCAAGGGTTTAAAAGTAGAACCCACTTGGCGTTTGGCTCTTCTGTTAACGTGGTCGTACTTAAAATGTTGATGATTGATCCCACCGACCCATGCCTTTACATAACCGTTGCTTGGATCGACAGCGATAAATCCAGCATGTAGTACCTTTTTGATATAGGCCATACTATCGTAGGGACTCATTAGCGTATCAATGTCGCCCTTCCAGCTGAAAATGGTCATCTTAACCGGCTTTTTCAATTCCTCAATACATTTATCGTGCCCGTAACCGAATTCCTTTCTCATATTAATATATCGTGGTGTTTTACGCAAAGCATCCTCAATAAAATTAGGAATAACCGTACGATTCGAAATATATCTCCAGGGTAGGTCTTTTCCCCATGCTTTAACAAACTGGGGTTGAAATACACTCAGGTGTTTTGTAACGGCTTCTTCAGCGGCCATCTGCATTTTAGAATCTATAGTCGTATAAATTTTAAGGCCGCTTCGGTATAGATTATAACCCCGTTCTTTACACCAATCTTTAAGTTGGTTGCCCAAATGAGTTTTAAAATAAGGAGCCATTCCTAAACTCGAGGCAGAACGATATCGCAGTTGTATGGGTAGGTCTTTCAACATTTGGAAAGAATCTTGGCTTAAATAGTTATACTTCGCCATTTGGGAAAGCACTACATTACGGCGGCCCCAGGATTTTTCGGTATTATATTTGGGATTGTATTTCCAATTGGCCTTTAGCATGCCAATTAAGGTAGCTGCTTCATTGGCGTCGAGTTCAATAGGCCGTTTGTTGAAAAACTCCTTTGATGCTGCATCTAGTCCAAATGAAATTCCCGAGAATGGAACCGTATTCAGGTACATTACGATTATTTCCTTTTTGGTATACCGTTTTTCCAATTCTACGGCAATTACCCATTCCTTTAATTTTTGAATTAATCGACCAAATTTACCCCTAGGACGTTCAAATCTACTGAACAGGTTTTTGGATAATTGCTGCGTAATAGTACTCGCACCGCCGTCGCTTCCCAAACTCGCAAATGCACGAACAGTTCCGCGGAAGTCGATTCCTGAATGTTGATAAAAGCGAATATCCTCTGTTGCTATTAAGGCATTAACGGCATATGGACTTATTTCTTCAAAAGTGATATTGGTTCGATTTTCCAAAAAGAATTTACCGATCACAACTCCATCGCTTCCAATAATTTCCGAGCTTAGTGCATTTTTCGGATTTTCTAAATCCTCGATTTCAGGCATCTCTCCTAAAAGTCCGAGTGATACGCCAAAAAAGAATAAAAATGCCAACAAGATAGCACCAAAGAAGGAAAGCCAGAGTTTTGGGTAGAACTTCATCAATTTCGCGGTTTACTGTTCAAATATAGGGTATTTTAGATTCTCTATTAAATCGCTTCGACAAGGGAATTCCAAACGGATATTTAAACGATCCAAGCCAAGTTTTTGGCGTTTGTTTAGAATCGCTCCAGTTTATTCGGAAATACATCAATCCAAGTCGGCATATTTTAATTTATGCCACTTTGTGTACTCTTCAATTTGTTCAGTTTTTACAAGTAATTGAAGGTTATCGGTCGAAATAGTAACGGTTTCGTATTTGAAAATACCCCTGCTATTGAATAAATCTGTTTGTTGAGATAAGTAACGAGCGTAAAAGCGTGTTTTATCCGCTGAAGTGAAGTTTTCTACCAAAATCAAATAAGAATCCCCCAGCGGGATATGTCTGCCCATTACCAATTTATCAAAAGAAAATTCTTTTTTATTTAAATCACTAATAAGAGCTTTTGCCATGTTTACGTTAGCGGATTTGGGGATTATGATCACGGCGTCTAATTTCTCATCCGACGCAGGCAATTTAAAGGATTGCGAATTTTCTAAGGCGTTTCTAAGGGAATCCGGCAATACCGAAACGTTTCGTTTTTCTAATGAGGCCAAAATACTCTTTGATCTTCTGCTAACGTCGGTATTTGGATAATCAAGACCAATTTGTTTGAAAATTTCAGTGGCTTTAAGAGAGTCGCTTTTTATTAAGCACAATCCATAAACAAAATCGAAACGCGGTTGTAAACTATTTCCTGAATACGATTTGTCGGTTTCTAATTTTATGTCAATAGCATCGGAATATCGTTGGTCTTGAAATGCTAATAACATCGAGTCGTATTTATTCTGTATAATTTGATTGCTCTCGGCCTCGGGATTTTTTATGGTATTTACGGCTTCAGGATTTTCAATCATCTTGAGGTATATACTCTCTGGAAAGCGGGTTTTTAAGGTATCGGTATACAGTCGGGCTAAAGATGGCTGATTTTCTATTCGGTGCAATTTTATTAACTCGTAATACGTCTGAGGAACATATGCCGAGTTATAAAATCGATTGATAAGCGTGGTGTATTGGTTCTGGGCGGTTTCAATCTCGTTTAATTTGTTGGCATATATCCCTGCAGATTCAAATAGCGAAATTTCAATTTCTTGAAGAAGTTTTTTTTGTTCTTCGCTATCAAAGGGCAGATTCTCGTAATATTTACGATCTTCTTTAGCGATATTCTTCAGCTTTTCACTGATTTTTTGGGCTTTATTATCCGTAGATGTATCCTGCTCGCCTTCCTTAGTATTATCGCTATCTTTCGGAGTGGGATTGTTCAAAGATTGCATTTTGCTGCGATACTTCCAGAAATCGACATTCGGTCTATCCCCATACGCACGGCTGAATTCAGCAATTCCGTTTTTTCTGGTAACAATGTTGTAAAAAGGGAACGAACTTCCAGATCCACCCCCACCTCCGAGGTTCGGATTCATGGGCATACCGGGGTTCGAAGGGAAATTGGGCATCGTTCTATTTTTGGCCATTTCCGCTAGCGCTTTTTCCCTTTCTTGTTGCTCTTTTTCTTTTTTCTTTGCTTCTTTGATTTTGTCCTTTAAAAATTCTTCATCTCGAACCAAGCGAATTAATGAGTCGTTCTGAGATATCCGAACTAAATGTTCCAACAAATCGGTAACAATTTGATTTTTAGCTAAGATACTTTCAAAATCGGGATGGGTTTCATCCAAAACACGGTTAGCCGAGTCGTAATACATTCCTGCTTGTAGATACGCTTTTTTTTGGTAGTAGATATCGCCAATTTTTAAGTAAGAACTGGTTTTTTGATTTTTATCCCCTAATGATTCTTGTACCGATACTTTTAAAGTTTCAATGGCTTTTTCTGTATTGCCGGCATCGAGCTCGTTGAGGGCCATTCGAAAATATATTTGACCTTTGTACTCAAGGTTTTTATCGTCTTTGAGCATGCGGTTTAATATTTTGTTTGCTTTAGTAAAATCGCGTTGTTGGGCAGATAATATGCTCACCTGTTCTATTTGAGAATTGAATGTCAATTCATATGGAGGATTGAACCTCGGAACCTTAGCATAGGCTTTTTCTGCTTTTACAAAATCTCCTGTTTTTTGGTAGGCTTGACCTAAAGCAAAATACGTTCTGTAACAATCCATTCGATTGGTTAAGCGAGGTAATGCCTTTTGCAGAAGCTCGGCAGATTGTTGATACTTTTTTTGTTGGTGGTAGATGGCTCCAAGGGTAAATTGTGCTACGTGTAAAAGTTCTTTGGGCAATTTGGGATTTTTCAGAATGTTTGAAGCCATAGCTTCTGCATCGATAATTTTACCTTGTAATAAAAGTGCCCTAACGGTCCAAAGTTTGGATTGAAACAAGATATTCGGGTCTTTGTACTGATTGGCAACGAAGTCGAAAATATTTACGGCCGCGATTGCATCTCCCTTAAATAAATAAGCTTTGCCTGTCAACAAATAAGCGTCATCAACCCATTTGCTTTTAGGGTGCTTGTCGATCATCGTGCTCGCTTTCTTTACAACTTCATCCATGGCACCTAAATTTCCTTGTAAGGATTCTAGAGTTCCGTAATTGAATAAATTGATGGGTTTACGAAAGTCATCTTTATAGGCCTCTCGAACAGTTTGTTGAGTTTCCAACCACTTTTGTTCTCCATTAAAATATATGTTATAATGGGCGAGGGTATTATGCCAAGCTTTGTAAGTCCAAGAAGATTCGTTCCCGCACGATGAGAAGAGTACTACCCATAGGAAGCCAAAATATATATATGTCGGGCGTAGCGCTCTGATAAACGCAAATCTCATAGATTTATGTGGTAAAAACGGTATTTTTGAAGAAATATTTGACAATTCGTTAAACGATTTCTTACATGAAGCCGAATCGCAACAAAATTATCTCTAAACTTCGGAATAAACACCGTCTTGTTTTAATGAACGACGAATCTTTTGCAGAAATAGCTTCGGTAAAAATCAATTTATTGAATACGCTCAGTATTTTTTCAGTTTTGTTTTTGGTGGTAGCTTTGATCTCCTATTTCCTTTATGCTTTCACGCCCTTGCGCAACGTATTACCAAACGGATTAAGCAGCAGCGATAAACAAGAGTTGCTATGGTTGAATCAAGAACTATCGGATCTGAAGAAACAAATAGAAATACGAAATCAAAAATCGAAGGTTTTAAACGATTTGTTATCTGAAAATGAAAAACCGTACGATTCAACTTCTGTTAGAATGCAGTAAGTTAAAACGCGATTTGGGATGGGTCGTTATTAACTAGATTGTTATAAGTATATTTGCAGCATTATTTCTTATTCACGTGCAATGTTGGGAAGCGGAAAATCAAAAAATAAAAGTTCATTGGCGCCTCAAGCGCTGTTAAATCTTATTGGTGCTGGAACGGTAATCACGGGTAACATTCAGTGTAGCGGAGATATTCGTATTGACGGTACAGTAAAAGGCAACATGGAAGTGGGGCAAAAGTTGGTAATCGGTGAAACAGGAAGTGTACACGGCGATATATCGGCGGTGAATGTGAGCATCTCAGGGACCGTAAAAGGAAATATTGTATCCGATGAAACAACCGTCTTACACGGAACATCTGCAGTTGACGGGGATATACAAACACGGCAAATAATTATAGAACAAGGTGGTTCGTTTAATGGATCTTGCAGAATGGGCAAATCCAATAATCTTGGAAGAAGTGAAGAAAACACCGACAGATCGTAATCGCAGTTTTTTGTCTTACACAGGAATGGCACTTCAAATGATGGTGACCATTCTTTTGGGAACGTTTATTGGCAGGTGGATAGATCAAAGGACCCAGACTAAATTTCCGATTGGCACATTAGCAGGGGTGTTTGCAGGTATGGGCATCGCCTTTTACCGGGTTTTCAAATCCCTAAAATAAGAAATGAAGGCATATATCATAAAATCTGCGGTTTTGGTTTCAATCCTATTAATCAGTGTAGGTGTTGGTTCTCAGGTAATGGGTTTGCGAATGATGCCGGTTTCTTATATCGGAATTGTCTACATAGCCCTGTTGTTTAATATCGTTCAATATTTCACCCATCACGATGTTCAAATTTCCGAAAACAAACGTATTCGCAGATTGATGATAGGGTCGATGGTGCGACTTTTTTTAGTGCTTATCTTTTTGGCTATAAGCCTGTTTAATATGAAGCCGATCGAATTGACTTTTGTCGCCGTTTACGGACTGACTTTTCTTTTCTTTCTTTTCTTTGATATTTTAGAAATGCGTACTAACTTGCGCCCCGAAACGGAATAACCCAATAGGTATGCAAATGTCTGATAATCAATGTTGTAATGTGAGTGTGAGGTTTGGGAAATTGTTCTTTACCCTGATTTTCTCGCTGTTTTTTAGCCAAAACGTTGTCGCAACATCAATTGAAACAACGCACGATGCGTCTGAATCACATGTAACCTCGGGTTCTGAGTCTTCCGAGCATGGGCATGGCCAAGCACATGACATGCATGATGAAAAAGAGGGTTTCGATCCAGGTAAAATGATTATGGAACATATCGCAGATGCGCACGATTGGCATCTGTGGGGAGAAGGAGATCACTCCGTTTCTATTCCGTTACCTGTTATACTGTATACCGAAGAGAATGGTGTAAGTATATTTTCTTCTTTCAATTTTCATCACGGTCATGCGGCTTATGAAGGATTTAAGTTGAACCACGAAGGTGTAATTGCTTGGGAAGATGAATCTAACACGGCTGCCATTTATGATTTTAGTCTTACTAAAAACGTAGTTGCCATGTTAATCGGATCAATATTCTTAATGGTACTTGTGGTGAAAATGGCCAGACATTACGCCAAAAACACCGGTAAGGCACCGAAAGGCATATACAACCTTATAGAACCATTAATTTTATTTTTGCGTGATGACATCGCACGTCCTACTATTGGCAAGCGCGCTGACAGATACATGCATTTATTACTAAGCATATTCTTCTTTATCTTCACCTTGAATTTATTTGGTTTGATTCCAGTTTTTCCTGGAGGCGCAAACGTTACAGGAAACATCTCAATCACGATGGTTTTGGCGTTAGTTGTGTTCATCACAGTAACGCTAAGTGGAAACAAATATTACTGGAAGCATATTTTCATGCCAGATGTACCCGTTTGGATGTACATCATCATTATTCCAATTGAAATTTTGGGTGTAATCCTGAAGCCTTTCGTGTTGATGCTGCGTTTGTTTGCAAACATCACTGCTGGACATATTATCATACTTGGGTTCTTTAGCTTGATTTTCATATTCGGTAATATGAATCCGGGTTTGGGTTATGCTGTTAGTCCTTTGAGTGTGGCATTTACCTTGTTTATGAGTTTGTTGGAATTGCTAGTAGCTTTCCTTCAGGCTTTTGTATTTACCTTGTTATCCTCTATTTACATAGGGATGGCCGTTGAAGAACATCATTAATCAAACTAAATCTAAAACATAAATAAAACAACTATGAGTTTAATGAACACGCTACTTCAAGCAACGGATTTAGCCGCTGCTTACAGCAAAATGGGTGCCGCTATCGGCGCAGGATTAGCCGCTATTGGTGCCGGTATGGGTATCGGTAAAATCGGTGGTAGTGCTATGGAATCAATTGCACGTCAACCTGAATCAGTAGGTGACATTCGTGCGAATATGATTGTAGCAGCCGCTCTTATTGAGGGTGCTGTATTCTTTGCAATCGTTGTTTGTTTGTTGATTCTTTTCTTGTAAGAACTCCCTCGGGGGCCAAACCCTTGGCCCCCGTTTTAAAAAAACGAAAAAATGCAATTAGTAACTCCTGCTATAGGTTTGGTATTTTGGATGCTGGTAACTTTCAGTATCCTATTATTCATTCTGAAGAAATTTGCTTGGGGACCAATTTTAGGTTCTATCAAAGACCGTGAAGACAGTATCAACCAATCTTTGTCGCAAGCTGAACAAGCGCGTAACGAGATGGCTAAATTACAAGGTGAGAACGAACAATTGCTCGCTCAAGCCCGTCAAGAGCGCGATGCTATGTTAAAAGAAGCGCGCGAAATGAAAGAGAAAATTGTAGGCGACGCTAAGTCGGTTGCTGAGGATGAGGCTAAGAAAATCATGTCTCGTGCCAGCGACGAAATCAATAAGCAAAAGTCAGCTGCTATGGATGAGTTGAAAAAGGAAATTGCATCCTTTTCGGTTCAAATTGCAGAAAAGTTGTTAGCAGATACTCTTGCAAACAATGAGGCACAGCAGAAATTGATTTCACATCACTTAAATGAATTAACCCAAAAAGCACAAGCATAAACCATGTCTGAACAACGTATTGCTGCCCGTTATTCCAAAGCTCTTTTTGATAAAGCTCAAGAAGAAAACCTATTGGATGTGGTTAAAGACAATGTTGAGGAGCTTATCGTACTTTCTCAGGAAAGCCGCGAGTTCATGTTGTTCATACAAAGTCCTATGTATAAGATGGCTGCCAAGAAAAAGGCGTTAGACAATATTTTTGCGAAGCATCACGCTTTGACAAAAGGTTTGTATGCGCTTATGGTAGACAAGAAACGTGAAGCTTACATTCCGGCTATGGGTGAAAGCTTTATGAAATTATACAATAACGCTCAAAAAATTGTTTTGGTGGAAGTGGAAAGTGCGGTTGAGTTATCCAAAACAACAGTTGCGGATATCGAGGCATACGTAAAAAAACATACTCAAGCCAATACAGTAAAAATCATTACACGTGTAGATCCCGCTATTTTAGGAGGGGTTACCATAGAATTTAACGGTCGTATCTTTGATAATACCGTATCAACACAATTGAAAAAAATAAAAAAAGAACTTCAAATCGCATAAAAAATTATGTCACACATTAGGCCAGACGAAGTATCCAGCATATTGAAAGACCAGATCGCTGGTTTCAGCAGTGCTGCTAGTTTAGAAGAGGTAGGTACCGTACTTCAAGTTGGAGATGGTATTGCCCGTATTTACGGACTTTTCGGAGTTCAAAGTGGTGAACTCGTAGAGTTCGAAAATGGCGTTCGCGCTGTAGTATTGAACCTTGAAGAAGATAATGTGGGTGCGGTTTTGATGGGTAGCAGTACCGATATCAAAGAAGGAGATAAAGTTAAACGCACAAACAAAATCGCTAGTCTTAAGGTGGGTCATGGTATGCTAGGCCGTGTGGTAAACGCATTGGGTGAGCCTATCGATGGTAAAGGTCCTATTGAAGGCGATCTTTACGAAATGCCACTTGAGCGTAAAGCTCCTGGTGTGTTGTTTCGTGAACCTGTAACCGAACCGCTTCAAACGGGTATCAAGGCAATTGACGCTATGATTCCAATCGGAAGAGGTCAGCGTGAGCTAATCATTGGCGACCGTCAGACAGGTAAAACTGCGATTGCAATCGATACCATCATCAATCAAAAAGAATTCTACGAAGCAGGAAATCCTGTCTATTGTATATATGTTGCCTGCGGTCAGAAAGAATCAACCGTTAAGCAAGTAGTAAAATCGTTGGAAGAAAACGGTGCTATGGCTTACACCGTGGTTGTTTCTGCACCTGCATCTGCTCCCGCTCCATTGCAGTTTTTCTCGCCTATGTCGGGTTGTGCGATCGGTGAGTATTTCCGCGATTTAGGGTTGCCTGCATTGGTTGTTTATGACGATTTGTCGAAGCAAGCAGTAGCGTATCGTGAGGTTTCTTTGTTGTTACGTCGTCCTCCAGGACGTGAAGCATATCCAGGTGATGTATTCTACTTGCACAGCCGTATTTTGGAACGTGCATGTAAGTTGAATTCTAACGATGAAATTACTTCCAAAATGAACGATTTACCTCCTTCATTAGCAGGTAAGGTAAAAGGAGGTGGATCACTTACCGCATTGCCTATTATTGAAACACAAGCAGGTGACGTATCGGCTTATATTCCTACCAACGTGATTTCTATCACCGATGGTCAGATTTTCTTGGAATCAAACTTATTTAACTCAGGGGTTCGTCCTGCTATCAACGTGGGTATTTCGGTATCACGTGTGGGAGGTAATGCCCAGATTAAGTCTATGAAGAAAGTAGCGGGTACGCTTAAACTCGATCAGGCTCAATATAGAGAGTTAGAAGCCTTTGCCAAATTCGGATCGGATCTTGATGCAGCAACTAAATCTGTATTGGAGAAAGGTGCGCGCAACGTAGAAATGTTGAAGCAAGCACAGTTCTCGCCTCAGACTGTTGAGAATCAAATTGCGATGATTTACTTGGGAACTAAGAATAAACTTAGAAACATCCCAGTAAACAAGGTTCGTGAATTTGAAGAAGCTTTTGTTTCCTATCTCGACCAGAAACACAAAGACGTATTAAATACATTGAAATCAGGTAAAATTGATGAAAATGTGATGAGCGTTTTGGAAGCTGCTGGAGAAGAAATTTCTAAGAACTATACCGCTTAATCTCTAAATAATGTCAAATCAAAAGGAAATACGCGCTCGTATATCGTCAACCATCAGTACGCAGCAAATTACCAAAGCTATGAAGTTGGTAAGTGCTACAAAATTGAGAAAGGCGAGTGACGCAATCGTGCGTATGCGTCCCTATGCGCTGAAGTTACAAGGCATCATGTCGAATCTTCAAGAAAGTGCAGATGACGATCGTTTGGCAGTATATTTTGATGAACGCGAAATCAAGAAAGTTTGCTTAGTAGTTATATCTAGTGATCGCGGCTTGTGTGGTGCATTCAATGCGAATGTGGCTAAGCGCACACGTCAATTGTTAGAAAATGAATACAAAGATTTGGTAAAATCAGGTAATGTAGAAATCCTCTGCATTGGAAAGAAAGCTGGAGAAACCCTAAAGCGATTGGGCTATGCGGTAAACACGGAATATCAAAATCTTTTAATTGATTTGAATTCTGATAAGGCTTTTGATTTTACTAATTCCTTAATTAATCGTTTTAAATCAGGTAGCATCGATAAAATTGAGGTTGTTTACAACCAATTCAAGAATGCGGCAACCCAAATACTCTCCAATGAGACAGTATTGCCGATTGCATCTAAAACGGAGCAATCTAAACAGGTTTCGAGTGATTACTTATTTGAGCCTTCTAAGGTAGCCATACTTGAGGATCTTATTCCTAGATCATTAAAAACGCAAGTGTATCGCGCAATGTTAGATTCACTAGCGTCAGAACATGGAGCGAGAATGGTGGCGATGGATAAAGCTACAGAAAACGCTGGAGAACTACTTGGTGCCTTGCGTTTGGCATACAACCAAGCCCGTCAAGCGGCTATTACTCGTGAGATCTCTGAAATCGTGGGTGGTGTTGCTGCACTAGAGGGTGCTTAATTAGATTAATTTTCCTCTTTTAATTGAGGTTGAGTGATTCTATTCGCTCAACCTCAATATATTTATGGGTGCTTTTGATTCGAGTTACCAATTCTTTTAAATCTTCAGAATTATTAACCATCACTTCTATTTCTCCACCGAAAGTACCATCTGAATTAGCACGAATATTGATGCTTTTCATATTTACTTGTAAATCCTTTGATATGATGTCGGTAATGCGGCTAACAATTCCAACATCGTCTATGCCTCGCACTGATATTTGAGCATCAAATGCATTATTATATCCCGCCTGCCAGCTAGCAGGTATGATGCGATAGCCATATTGACTCATTAATTTAGAGGCATTCGGACATGTGGTTCTATGTATTCTTACTCCATCGCCTACGGTTACGAAACCAAAAATAGGTTCACCTGGTAAAGGATTGCAACATTGTGCCAGCGAATAGGGCATTTCATAATCTTCACCAAATATAATTTGTCCAGCGCTTTTTTTGCGTTCTTTTTTTGTAGGGATTTCTGCGGTGTTCTCCTTATTAAAGAGAATATCAAATAAAACTTCCCTAGTCATTCCGATTTTGCCAGTAGCAACGGCATGGAAAAATTCGCTTGCGCTTTGATATTGATAGTGCTTATAGAGTAACTGTATATTGCGGTCTGTAAATGTTACCTCATGTTTTTGAAACATACGTTCCATGATGGTTTTTCCTCTACCGGCTAATTTCGTTTTTTCATCCCGTAAAAACTCTCTGATTTTTGTTCGTGCGCGACCTGTTTTAACCACATCCAACCACTGAACACCAGCCCGATATTTTTGTGTAGTTAAAATTTCTACGATGTCACCATTTTTTAGCTCATGTCCAATTGGGACTAATTTATTATTGACTTTTGCGCCAATGGTAGTGAGTCCTACTTCTGTATGAATGGCAAATCCAAAATCCAACGCTACCGATCCAACGGGCATTGATTTCACTTCTCCTTTTGGAGTGAATACGTAAATCTCTTCTCCTAGCAAAGAGTATTTAAACTCATTAACCAGATCCATCGCGGTTAAATCGTTGTTTTCGAGTGTTTCTTTTACGGCATTTAACCAATTCTCAAATGCATCGTCTTGGGGCGTAATCGAGTTCTCGCCTTTTTGAGCTTTATAGCGCCAATGAGCCGCTAAACCACGCTCAGCAATGGCATCCATACGTTTTGACCGAATTTGTATTTCAACCCAGCGACCTTTTGGACCTAGAACCGTAGTATGCAACGCAGAGTAACCGTTATTTTTAGGACGACTGAGCCAATCTCTCAATCTGCCTTGATGAGGTCTGTATTTATCGGTAATAATACTGTAAACACGCCAGCAATCAGACTTTTCATTTTGTATTTCTGTATCTAGAATTACTCGAATAGCGAAGGCATCATAGACTTCCTCAAAGGGAATATCTTGGGTAATCATTTTACGGTGAATACTGTAAATACTTTTGGGTCTGCCTTTGATTTCTGCTATATTCAGTCCGGATTTTTCTAATTCATCGTTTAAAGGTTCGATGAACTCTCTTATGTATCTCTGTCGCGACTGTTTCGTTTCGCTTATTTTATCTGAAATGGAACGATAGGCGATGGCATCTGTATACTTTAAAGCCAAATCCTCCATTTCGATTTTTACCGCGTTTAAACCCAATCGATGCGCGAGTGGTGCATAGATAAACATGGTTTCGGATGCGATCTTCAGTTTTGTTTTTTCAGGAACCGATCCGAGGGTGCGCATATTATGCAGCCGGTCGCATAATTTTATCAGTATTACCCTAAGGTCTTCTCCCAACGTGAGAAGCATTTTTTTGAAGTTTTCTGCTTGTATGCTAGCGTCGTTGTCGACGGTCTCAAAAACTACCGATATCTTGGTGAGTCCACCAATGATATTTGCTACTTTTAATCCGAATTTTCGCTCTATATCCTCAAGGGTAATTTCCGTATCCTCCACAACATCGTGTAGTAGCGCACAAATGACAGAGGTAGCTCCTAATCCTAATTCGGCGGCAGCGATTTGTGCTACCGCCAAGGGGTGGAAAATGTAAGGTTCGCCGCTTTTTCTTACGGTTCCTTCATGGGCCCGAGCGGCGTAATCAAACGCTTCTCGAACCAACTTAATTTTATCTTTTGAAACCTTACCACTCAGGGTTCTGAGAAGTAAACGGTACTTGTTTAATAATTCGTTCCGATATGCTTCGTAAACTTCACCGTCGAGCAGCGCCATAGATTATTTATTCATTTCCGCGAAATGGTGGAAGAATCTTGGTATGGTCTCAATACCACGGAAATAGTTGAATACACCGTAATGCTCATTGGGGGAGTGTATGGCATCGCTATCCAAACCAAATCCCATCAAAACCGTTTTTGTCTCTAATTCCTTTTCAAATAGGGCAACAATAGGAATACTTCCTCCGCCGCGTGTTGGAATTGGTTCTTTACCGAATGTGTCTTTCATAGCGGCAGCAGCTGCTTTGAATGGTACGCTATCGGTAGGCGTTACCACGGGCTCACCACCATGATGTGGGGTAACCTTAACGCGAACTCCCTTGGGAGCTATAGATTCGAAGTATTCAGTAAAGATTTTGGTGATTTTCTCGGAGGATTGATTGGGTACAAGACGCATGGAAATCTTAGCATAGGCTTTTGAGGGTAATACTGTTTTAGCCCCTTCTCCGATATATCCTCCCCAGATGCCGTTTACATCTAAGGTTGGTCTTATGCCGGTTCTTTCAATTGTCGAATAACCTTCTTCTCCCATAACATCTTCAATATCTAGATGCTTTTTATACGCATCTAAATCAAACGGGGTCTGGGCCATGGCCGCGCGATCGGAATCAGAAACGATCACTACATCATCATAAAAACCGGGAATTGTAATATGGTTTTTATCGTCTTTCATTTGGGCTATCATTTCACACAACACATTTATCGGATTGGCTACAGCACCGCCGTAAACGCCGCTGTGTAAATCGATATTTGGACCCGTAACTTCTACTTCTACGTAACTTAATCCACGAAGTCCAACGTCAATACTCGGCAAATCATTGGCCAACATTGAAGTATCGGAAATTAGAATTACATCCGCCTTTAGTTTGTCCTTGTTTGATTTACAATAGGTTCCTAGGTTATTGCTACCCACTTCCTCTTCTCCTTCAATCATAAATTTGACATTACAAGCTAACTCTTGGGTTTGCATCATAGATTCAAAGGCTTTAACATGCATAAACATTTGACCTTTATCATCGCAAGCACCACGCGCGTATATTTTGCCGTCTTTTATAGTTGGTTCAAATGGAGGCGTGTTCCAAAGTTCGTTAGGGACGCTTGGTTGTACATCGTAATGCCCATACACCAAAACGGTAGGAAGCTCGGGATTGATGATTTTTTCTCCGTAAACGATTGGATACCCCGCCGTTTCTTCAAGTACTACATTATCTGCACCTGCTTCTGTCAGAAATTCAGCAACGGTTTCTGCACATTTACGCACATCCGCAGCATAAGCAGAATCTGCGCTAATGCTTGGAATACGCAATAACTGGAATAATTCGTCTAAAAAACGCTCTCGGTTGGATTCTATATAACTCTTACTTGACATATACCGCAATTTACACATAAATTGGGCGAAATACTGAGTTTTTGTTGTTATTTTGTATCATGAATTCTGATACAACCGAAGCCTCTTTGAATGCATTCAAGGGCGAAGTATTTATCTACGAAATAATTATATCCGTGATCGTTTTTACAGCGGTTTATTTTTTTCTGAAACAGTATCACAAAAAAGAGAAAGAATCTAAACAGAAAAACTCCAAATATTTTGGTGGCTAATTCTCTTGTTTTTTGATTCCCGAACCGTCAATTAAGGTTTTAGCTATCGCCATACCTGGCTCAGTTACGATTTCGTCGCCTTCCTTTAATCCCGATATTACTTCGAAATAATCGATGTCTTGTATGCCTGTTTTTATCTCAACGGCTTTCGCTTTGCCCGAATTGTAAACAAATACCCAGGTGGAGTTTTGTAGGCTGCTTGTTTCTGATTTTTTAGGATTTCTAGATGTTACGGCCGCAATTGGAACCGATAGCACATTATTGCGAATTTCGGTTTTGATATCGGCTGAGGCGGTCATACCGGGTAGAAAGGGTTGTGGCCTATTTTGGGAAATCAAATCACGATAACTTTCTTCTAAAATTAATACCTTAACTGTATAATTAGTAACTTGTTCGTTCATGTTTTGCGCCACATTGAATTTGGCGGAATTAGCAATTTCAGTAACGATACCTTTGAAGATACGTTCTGGGTAAGCATCTACTCGGATATCTGCTTCGTCGTTTAGATGTACGCGTACAATATCGTTTTCATTGATTTGAACCTCTACTTCCATTTCATTGAGGTTGCTAATTCGCATAATTTCTGTTCCCGCCATTTGAGCGGTACCCACAACACGTTCTCCCTTTTCGCTGTTCAATTGGGTAACAATTCCACTCTGAGGGGCGGTTATACGGGTTCTACCCAATGTTTTTTGACCTTCCTCTAATCGGGCTTCTAAACTTTTCACATTGAATACGGCAGACATCCGCGTCTTCTCAGCAACCACAACCTCAGTTTGCTGTTGTTGAAATTGCATTTTGGCATTTTCGAATTCTTGTAAACTAATTACATTCTCTTTGTATAGTTGTTCCTGCCGTTTGAATAAATCCTTGCCTAAGTTGAAGTTGTTTTTAGCACGTATCTCTTGTGCTTCAGCCGAAGCCAAGCTTGCTTTGGCATTATCCAAATTGGCCTTCAGCTGATTCACTGTGGTAATGTAAATCTCCGGGTTAACAGTCAACAATAACTGGCCTTTTTGAACCGAGTCTCCCTCAGATACATACATTTCTGTGATTTCCCCACTAACGTCTGGACTTATTTTTACCTCACGTTTGGGTTGTATTTTTCCCGTAACCGTTACAATTTCGGTAATATTTTTCCGGCCAACTTTTTGAGTAACTACCTCTATGTCTTTTTTGCCACCCTTGAAAATAGAGGCCAATACTATTAATACGACAACGGCAATTAGTGATACTACGATTATATGTTTCTTCTTCATTTCTATGGACTTAGGGGACTTGCTTTAACAGTTGAAGATTTCCTCGATACATAACGTCTAAAATAAGATTTCGCAGGGCGGCTTCATATTTATTTGTTAGGAAATTTTGGAAAGCCATTAACTCTTGATTTTTGGCCAATTGTAATTCAAAATAGTTTGATTGACCGTTTTCGAATCTTTTTTGAACGAATTCCAAATTCCGTTTCTGTGCATCATAATTTTCTCTTTGAGCTTGATATTGCATGGCCGCATTCGAGAAACTTTGATAGGCATTGGTAACTTCTACAATGGCATTTTGACGAATGCGAATGGCATTTAATTCTTGTTGGGTAAAAGCTATTTTAGCCGATTTTAGACCGTTCTGAGCTCTGAATTTACCAAATATAGGAACCGATAAATTGGCTCCAAAACTTTGACCGAAATTATCGCGCATTTGCCTTGAAAAATCAATGGTTTGGGTTTGGTAGGTAAAGGTTGGAGCCTCAACAATTTCGTTCGTGCCTTGCACGATTCCAATGGGCTGTGAGCCGGTGATTTGATAACCTGTGACGTTTAACGCTTTGTCTGAATATATAGAACTTAAATTTCCTCCAACTGAAAGAACGGGTAAAAGTTGGGACTTTGCGATTCCCATTGATAATGCCGCGGCTTCTACTTTATATTGAGCCGCTTGATAATCTGCCCTATTGGCGAGTGCACTATCTATGAGTTCATTCAAACTTGCGGGATAAACCGTGTACTCCGGGGCAGGCGCAATGCTGTATTCAATCTCAAATGGGGCGCTAATTGGAATGCGGAGCAAATTTTTAAGGTTCAACAAGGCACTTTGATGTTGTGTTTCAACCTGCACCTTTTGAGCTCTGGCTTGTGCTAATTGCGCTTTTGAAGAAAGAAGTAATCCTTCGTTGGCGCTTCCGATTTGAACCAGTTTTTCAATTCTTTTTTGATCTTGTTGTAACGAGGCTTCGTTACTTTCATTGGCTTTAACCAACTCTTTCGTTTGAAGGCACTGTAAATAGGCCAGAGCAACACTCAAGGCTATATTTTGTTTTGATTGTTGGTAGTCTAAGGCACTAGCTTTAACTTGTTTTTTGGATCGTAAAACCGATTTTCTTAAACTTCCCCCTGCATAAACCACCCAACTGCTGGAAAGCTGTACTGAACTATTACCAACGGTCTCTTGAACAAATTGATTGGTAAACCGATCAATACTTCTACCACTTTGGTAAAACTGACCTCCTGAAAAGCTTACCTCAGGACCCAAATTCCAAAGAGCTTGTTGATAATCGATTTGGCTTTGTTCTTGATTTAACTGACTTAACAAAACATCGATGTTTACTTCTAGAGCCAAATCAATACAAGCCGAAAGGTCCATTTTACGAACATTTTGTGCTTGTGACGATCCAATGAAACCGAATAGCAAGAACCATACTGCGTGTCGTAGCATAATAACAAAGGTAATCAAGGTTTGGCTTTTCTGTGGACAAACTATCGATGTATCTGATATTGCTTCGACCAATCGTGTGGAAAAGAACTAGGTAAAGAAATAAACAAACGGCGTATGTTTGCATCGAGTTTTGGTTTTCAATAGCATCGGGCAAGATGTTTTTGAAATGAAAAGGGAACTACGGTGAAAAACCGTGACTGTACCCGCAGCTGTAACCTCATCTCCAATTGGAGAATTACCTTAGGCCTTTATGCCACTGTGAAAACGGGAAGGCGCCTTCGGTGAGGAAGTCAGAAGACCTGCCAATCTCACTATATCAATCCGCTTTCGGGAATAAAAGCGAGGTAGTAGGTTCTATCAGACCGTATTTGTCTGGCTATACCATGCTATTTATTTCCGAGTTAGGTAACTTATGCTGCATTATGTAGTACATATCGCCGCCTGCTTGGCATCATTGGGAGACTCCACAAGTTGGGAGCCTGATAATCGACCCGTTCCAATGGTTGATACGGTGCGTATCAGAGCGGAGCGTATCGAATTTGCGAATATCGGTCGTCGAGAATTGAAATTACACCCGGGAACCGGTTTTGGACTGCTATCACAAAACATGCAGGAGGCGGCTCAATTTTTCAAGGAATATGGAGTATCGGGTTCTGCTACGATTTCTAAACGAGGCGCAGACGCTACTCAAACTCAAGTTCTTTGGAATGGATTGCCCATCAATCATCCTATGCTCGGCATGATGGATTTTAACGGTGTTTCTACATTCGGGATGGATGAAATGATATTGATCGAGGGAGGAAATTCGGCCATGTACGGATCTGGAAGCGTCGGAGGAACCGTTGTTTTGAACAATCAAATACACTTCAATTCTCCCTTGAGAATACGTTTAAATGCGGAAGCCAATTCCTTGGGTAATTTTCAATCGGGGTTTCAAATTGGTAAGGGGAATAATCGCAACTATTTCAACTTGACGAGTTCTTGGATGGATAGAGCCAATGTTTTTGATTTTTTTGATCCGATAAAACAAGTCAATCGAACTTCATTCAATAGCCACTTAAACCTTCAAAATATTCGATTGGTTGCCGCGCATGGGCTAAACAATCACCAGTTTAAGATCATCTCCGAATTAGGGAGGGTAGACCGGGGCTTGGGATTTTTATATGGCTCTAACCAGGATCTAGGAAGACAATCAGATTTACAATCCCGAAATTTAGTTCAGTACGATTACCACCAAAAAAGGTTTCATTTTACACAGAAAGCAGGTTTTACTTCAGATCGTCTGGTTTATTCTGAAACAGAAAATTCCGGCGATACCTCTATTGCCAATATGTGGTTTCTTCAAACTGAGGTATACAAGCAAACCCAATGGGGAAGAGCGCTTTTGGGCCTCGATTATCAAATTCAAGAAGGCAAATCTGGATTTTATGAAACTACGAAACAACGAATACTTCCTGCAATTTTTTCTGCTTGGAAAGGGGATTTGGGCAAAACAGCCTATCTTGTAAATGCTCGATACGAGTTTAAAGAGCAAGTTCTCACGGGTGGCATCGGTACCCATACGGCATTATTTAACGGTTTAAGTTTCAAAACAGATATTCACAGGAGTTTTCGCCGACCAACCTTAAACGATTTGTATTGGCAGGTTTCCCAAAGAAATAATTTAACTCCGGAAATCGGATGGGGAACCGAAGTTGGGCTTGTTTGGCATCCAACGATAATGCCGGGTTTGGATTTAAAAGCCGAATTAACCCCTTTTTATCGCGAATTGAATAATCCCATTATTTGGCTTCCCCAAGGAGCCTTTTGGGCCGCACAAAATTTGTATTTTGGACGGTATACCGGAGTGCAATTTTTTACCCAATTATCTAAAAAAATAGGGGCCTTTTCTTTGCAACTGAAGGAACATTTTGAATGGGTAAGGTCGGCTGTTCGGGTTAAGAAAGAATCAGATTTTCTACATCAGATTTTCGTTCCGGATATAATGAGCACTACCCAGTTAAGTGTTGCTTTGAAAAGGGTAAACCTAAGTGTAATTTGGCAAAAAGTTGGGAATCGCTACACAACCACAGACAATTCTAGTATTTTGCCATTTTATCAATTATTTTCATTGGAATCCTCCTTCAAATCATCAATTTGGGGATTGCTCAAGAATGGTCATTCACAATGGAATTTCGGCGCACATAACATTCTAAATGTGCAATATCAAAATATGCCCGGTAGACCCATGCCTCCGCGTAATATCTATCTAAAGCTGAATATCATTATGTGATGTTTGTAACCCCAATTCATTATGTTTCTAATGCCTACCTCATAACCAGACCCAATAAAGAACAAATAACATGAAATCATTCAAACCATTAAATCTAAAATATAAAATGAAAAATGCAGTATTAGTTTTGCTCGGGATATTTGTTTCCTTTAGCACTTTAAAATCACAAACAGCACTCGTAGAACAAATTGGTTTTGAAGAGTTAAAGTCTGTAATTCCCACGGGGGAAGTTTGGAACGGTTCTAATGGGCTAACTCAATACGAATCGCCTGACAGTTTGTTTCAGGCGAAACTCCAAATGAATATTGGTTGGGATACGTCTTGGGGAGGCTATTGGAAAAACCAATGGGCATTTTCAAGGAAAAATCTTACCAATTTGGAACCGAGTGATTTTAGCAAGCACCTTTACGCCGCAAAAGCAGGTGCCGGTGCGGAAGAAGGAGGAGAAGTATATGCTATTGGAACTCAAAACGCTACCTTGATCAATCCAAATCCGGTAGATCAGTATGTAGATGGGTTCTACATTACGAATACCACCTTTGCATACAACAGCATGGCCTTCGGTGATAATTTTGCCAAAAAGTTTAATGCGGCCGATAAGGACAGTTTTATCTTGAATATTCATTTGTACCTAAACGGCGAATTACAAAAAACGCACCAAGTGATACTTGCAGATTTTCGTTCAGCTGATTCAACCAAACATTTTTTATTAGACACTTGGCAATGGGTAGCACTCAGCACACAAACAGATTCGATTGATTTTGAATTGCAAAGTTCTGATGTGGGAGACTTTGGGATCAATACACCGCTGTATTTCGCACTTGATAGAATATTCGTAGCGCACCCAGGAGCAACCCAAAGAATTAAACCGATTTCACTCAAGGTTTACCCCAATCCGACCTCCAATTATCTTCGAGTTGCGGAATATGCAAAAATAAGTTCATTAGAAATTTGCGATTATCGCGGTACGACCGTTAGCAGATTCGATCTCTTTAACGGAAATATAAATGTGACGTCCATTCCCCCTGGGTTATATTGGATCCGTGCATATCTTAACGACGGTAATATTGCAACTGCCACGTTTATTAAACAATAAGGGAAATGAGAACATTTGTTATCTCATTGGTTTGTTTATCATTGGTTTTAGGATCCTGTATTAAGGAACCTTCGGGTTCGGGGAATGCCATAATTTCTTCGAAGAATTCACGAGTAGCTGTTTTATGTGAAGGTAATTTCATGTGGAATAATGCTCAGTTGGATATTTATAATCCCGATTCAAACGCACTTTGGCCAAAAGCCTTTGAAGAAGTAAATAAAAGACCTATAGGGGATGTATTGCAATCGGGATTGATATATGGCAATACCTTATGGTTGATTGTAAATAACAGCGGTATCATAATTGGTGTCGATCCCAATACCCTGAAGGTAAAACATCAGTTTGAGGTTGGAAAATCACCGAGATACGCAACTTCTTACAAGGGGAAATTATACATCAGCGACCTGGAAAATAATGCGATAACGGTTTTGGATACCCTTAGTTTTGAAACAGAGACCCTCGAGGTTTTACCTGAGCCGTCAGGTACATTCTCCGGCTGGACAGAAAATATAACATTGTTTAACGGTCGAATAGTTTCCGCTGTTTACGATGGTTATGTTTGGGTATACGATCCAGATTTGAGTCAAGCTAAATTAATTCCAACGCCTAGAGGAACCCAATATTTATCGGTCGATGCACAAAATCGACTGTGGGTCGGTGCAAGTGATGGCGATTCATCGAGTTTGACTTGCCTGAATTCTGATTTTAAGGTTACCGAACGTGTTGAATTTCCCCCGAAAAATAATTTAAATCGCATGTGTTTGTCGCAAACACGTGATTCAATGTGGTTATTATTGTCTGGTAATTTGCAATGCTGTGATTTGCGAGACCCCTCTAAATCTGTTTTTGTTTCCGTGGTGCCGTACACTACTGGGTATGGTTTGTCGGTTCACCCCAAGAGTGGAGATATTTACATATCCGACGCCTACGATTACATCAGTAGGGGCCGTGTGGTTGTGATGAATGCCGGAGCTGACTCAATAAAACACTCGTTTTTTACTGGAATCATCCCCTCTAATTTTGTCTTTCTCGAAGACTAATATTGCAAACTAGCTTCGTGTAATTTATCCTACCTTTGCGCTGTGAAACGCATCGATGTGCTCATTCTCCGCATGTATGTTCGGCTATTTGCTGTTACGTTCCTGTTGAGTTTGTTCCTCTTTTTGATGCAGTTTTTATGGAAATATATCGACGAATTAGTCGGTAAAGGAATTCCCACATTGGTACTTTTAAAGTTAATCGGATTGTCCTTAGCCGATTTAGTTCCAATGGCATTGCCCATGACCGTGATGGTTGCCGGATTAATGACCTTTGGAAATCTATCCGAAAGTTTCGAATTGGTTTCTATGAAGGCAAATGGAATTTCATTAATTCGCATTCTAAGGCCGGTTTTCCTATTTATGTGTGGCTTGGTTGTAATGAACTTTTTATTCTTGAATTATGTCATTCCAAAAGCCAATTTAGAGGGGAAAGCCATGCTTATGGAGGTAAGGTCAAAAAAGCCAGCTTTTAACATCGAACCGGGTCAGTTCTACCAACAAATTGAAGGGGTGGCGATTTCTGTTGGGAAAAAAGAGGAAGACAATGAAACCGTGCATGATGTGCTTATATACGAGTATAAAAAAGACAATAGCAAGCGTTTAAACGTGATCCGAGCAAAGGACGGAACCATGAAATTGTCTGGCGATAAACGGACCCTTAATTTTACACTATTCGATGGAGTTAGATACGAAGAAATGACATCGGCCGAGAATTATCGAAAAACCCTGCCATTCAATAAAATGTATTTTGAAAAACAACAGATGGTGGTTGATTTATCGAGTTTGGATTTCAATTTTGCGAATAGAGATCACTTAGCAACCGATTACCGTTTGTTAAACTTAAGGCAGCTCCAACTTGAAATTGATACCTTCCAAATTCGAATGGAAAAACATTACGCTGATAACGAACGCTATCTGAGTCGCTTAATACATTATCCAAAACTATTTCCAAGTCAAAACACTACCGTCCGTCCGATTGAGAATATCATTCCATTAATAGACCCCGATTTATATAATAATTTCGATTCGAGCAAACGAGCGAGTATGAGAAATTTGGCCGTTTCAACAGCGAAAGGAATTAAAGGTACTTTAGACGGTTACGCCTCGTCACAAGATTACGAATGGAAAGATGTTGCGTTATATAAGAGTGAATGGCACAAAAAATTCGCCTTCTCGTTTTTATTGATGATTTTATTTCTCATTTCTGCGCCCTTGGGAGCTATCATAAAAAAAGGGGGTATTGGCCTGCCATTGGTTATCAGTGTGTTGCTGTTTGTGCTTTTTTACGCATTAAACCTAACCGGTGAAAAAATGGGTAAGGGGCTCATCGTTCCTGTTTGGTTTGGTATGTGGATGAGCAGTGTTTTGCTACTCAGTGTTGCTGTTTTTATTACCCGAAAAGCCCTTTCCGATCGCAATCTTTGGGAACCTCGGCGCAAACGATTTAAAGCGCCTATTTCAACCAATTCATGAATATACTTGTAGTTGGAAATAGAGTACCTTGGCCTCTTCACGATGGTGGAGCACTTGCCACCTATCGTTTACTTGAATCGCTAAGTCTTGCGGGAAATAAAATAACTTTTTTTAGTTTCAACACCCAAAAACATTTTGTTACGCCCGAAACTATAGCGTCGAAATTGGCATTTTGTGAGGTAATTACCGAGCCGTTAGATGCCTCGGTAAAACCGTGGGCGGCATTGAAAAATTTATTTACGGGGGGAAGCTATTTTCTCGAACGTTACTACAATGTAGAGGTATCGGCGAAACTAACGGCTTTAATCCAAGAACGAAAATTTGATTTAATACAAATAGAAGGAGTTTATTCCTATCCTTTGTTAAGTCGGGAAGTTTTTTATAGCGGCGAATTATTAACTGCCTCCATACACAGTTCCGAACCGTTTAAAACTCCAACTGTATATCGCGCGCACAACGTAGAGCACGAAATCTGGATGCGTTTAGCGGTAAACAGTACAAATTATTTCAAGAAACTATACCTAAAATTACAGAGCCTGCGATTAAAGAAGGAAGAATTGCGATTAATTAAATCCGTAGATGCTGTTGTAGGAATTTCCCAAAAAGACTGTGATTTCTTTACTAAACACGGAGCAAAAAGGGTGCATTTGTATCTACCTAGTGTTAAAACTTCGCTGAAAGTAGAGGTGAAAATACAACCAGATGCTATATTTCATATTGGATCCATGGAGTGGGATGCAAATGTGCAAGCGGTTCAATGGTTTTTATCGAAAGTATGGCCGCTGGTAAAAGCGGCTCACCCAAATTTAATATTTCACGTGGCTGGAAAAGGTATTAATGAACATGCGAAAATGTTTTTTCAAACCGGGGTTTACAACCATGGCGAAGTGGCCGATGCTTCTGATTTTATGCGCAATCATGGAATTGCCGTGGTTCCGTTGTTAGCAGGAAGCGGTATTCGGATGAAACTGATTGAAGCCCTTTCTTTGGGTATACCGTGTGTAGCAACTGAAATAGCCGTTCAAGGGCTTCCTATAAAAAAGGAAGACGGAATTATCGCCATCCACAACGATGCAAATGATTTTGCTAATGCACTTATTGATTTAATAGGGAACCGAAAAAGAGCTATTGAAATGGCCAAACTTGGACATGCATATTGTTTAGAAAATCACAGTGCCGTTAAAAACAATGAAGAGTTAATGCGTTTTTACACCGATTTAAGGATAGCGGTTAAAAATCCTTAAATTTTATACACATAACTATTACCAAAATTGTCCATTTACTTGCCGCTGGAACAAGTTCAATCGATTATTGTTTTTACAATACTAGATAAGAAATGTTGGAGCGTATTGAAAGTGTTTATTTTGCGTCGTAAACCATCTTGTAATGCCATATTCCGGCCTCTTCAAATTGAGGGCCCTGGGTTTTAAATCCGAATTTTTCATAAAACGGCAC
>JALRKL010000033.1 GCA_023268875.1 Bacteroidia bacterium | reverse complement strand
TTTTCATTTAATTGGACAAAAGCTTATTAAAATGGATAAATTATTCCTAAGGATAATCATTAAAAAGTTAGGTGTTAATTTTAAGGGAATATATTAATAAAGTCTTCTTGTGAAAATAGCAATTATTCTCTAATATGAGATCCCTATATTAGACTACATAAAATATGATCGCGGGGTGGAGCAGTCAGGTAGCTCATCGGGCTCATAACCCGAAGGTCGCAGGTTCGAGTCCTGCTCCCGCTACTAAGAGAGAAAAGTCGTCAGTAATGACGACTTTTTTTGTTTTACGTTTTCTGGATTCTGAAATATTCACCGACTGCAAACTTGAATTGTTCGATGAGAATTTTCTTCCTTTAATTACCACTTAATTTTCGTTTCTTGCATTAGTGAAAATTTCATGGCTCAAACGGTGTTGTTTACTTCTAGGTTTCTTAGGTTACCTTGCTTTCGTTTATGCGCAAATTTCATTTAGGAATACCCTCATCCCAGCGGTTCAAAAATTAGAGGCAAGCGGCGAATCTATCGTTTTCGATTCCCTCGTCATTCAACAGAGAACCAGTTTCATAGCGCCAGATGCGCTTCAGGTATTAACGGATTTGTTGAATCCGGCTAAAGAAACTTCTACCAATAGTATAAAATCGACCCCACTTAAGATTCTTTCCGTTGAGGTAATATTGACCCATCAAAATACGGGTGAATATCAATTGGAAATGCATCCCGATCGGCTAATTCTAAAAGGGGGCAATTATGGTGACTTATTTCATGGGGCCGTTACCGTCTCTCAGTTGCTGCTGGGAAATCTTAATAATGGAAGCTATGTGTTACCGGAAAGATTGAAAATCATAGACCGACCTAAGTTTAATTGGCGCGGCATGCATTTGGATGTATCGAGGCATTTTTTCCCGGTTTCCTTCATAAAGAAATACATAGATATTCTGAGCTGGTATAAAATCAATGTATTTCATTGGCATCTTACCGACGATCAAGGATGGCGTATTCAAATAAACAAATACCCTCGATTAACGCAAATTGGTGGGGTTCGCTCGGAGACCATGACGGCTAAGAATTTTGATCCTTATGTGGGTGACGGCAAGGAACATTCCGGATTTTACACACAAGAAGAAATTCGCGATGTGGTTCAATATGCTCAGTTAAGAAATATTGAGATCATTCCAGAAATCGAAATGCCCGGACATGCTCGAGCTGCTCTCGCTGCATATCCAGAGTTAAGTTGTACCCAAGAAAAATTGCCCGTTCCCACAATATGGGGCGTATTTGAGGATGTATACTGCAACCGGGAATCTACTTTTAGGTTTTTATTCGATGTATTAGAAGAGGTAATGGCCCTGTTTCCCTCCAGAATTATTCACATTGGGGGCGATGAAGTGCCAAAAACGCGATGGAATGCCTGTAGCGAATGTCGGAAAATACGAATCGATCGCCAATTAAAAGACGCGCATGAATTGCAATCTTACTTTATAAAACGTATTGATTCTTTTGTTTCTTCTCGTGGGAAATCCATTATTGGATGGGATGAGATTCTTGAGGGTGGATTAGCCCAGAACGCAATGGTAATGAGTTGGCGAGGAACGGAAGGAGGAATTACGGCGGCTAATATGGGTCATTATGCCGTGATGACACCGGGATCGCACTGTTATTTCGATCATTATCAAGATACGAGTGGATTGGAACCACTGGCAATTGGAGGATTTACTTCAGTGGAAAAAGTATATAAGTATAATCCGATTCCTGAAGGCTTATCACCCGAAAAGCAACATTTTATTTGGGGTGCACAAGCCAATATGTGGACAGAATACATGGCTTCTGAATCGCAGGTAGAATATATGTTGCTGCCGCGAATTTGTGCATTAAGCGAGGTTTTATGGGGTACAACATCAGATTTTCCGGATTTTGAGCAAAGATTGCAGTCGCATTACGAATATTTTGAAAGTAAAAATTGGAATTACAGAAAATGAAACGAAGAGAACTACTACGACTATTGGGGGGCGCGAGTATTTTCCCGCTGGGTGCGTTTGGAAAGTCATCAGATTATAATCAAAAACACAAAGGTCCGATGGTATTGAGCACTTGGCATAATCAAGGAAAGATAGCCAATCCAATCGCCTGGGACATCCTCAATAATAAAGGTCTGGCTATTGATGCCGTTGAAGCAGCCGCAAAATCAATGGAAAGCGACTGGGAAAATTGTTGTGTGGGTTTGGGCGCTAATCCGGATAGAGATGGCTTTGTTACTTTAGACGCGAGTATTATGAATCATCAAGGTCAATGCGGAGCTGTCGCATTTTTGGAAGACATTAAACACCCTATCAGTGTGGCTCGTGCAGTTATGGAAAAAACGCCTCATGTGTTGTTAGCAGGTGAGGGGGCAAGGCAATTTGCATTAAGTCAGGGATTCCCTTTGGAAGAGAAGAAACGCTCCGATCATGCCGAAAAAGCATATGCAAATTGGCTGCGCCGTTCGGAATATTCCCCCGAGATAAATATTGAACAGAATAAACACAAAGTAACGCCGGTTCCCGACACATTGGAGTCGGGAGCGCATAATCACGACACCATCGGTATTATTGCTTTGGATGCGCATGGAAATTTAAGCGGTGCCTGTACCACCAGTGGAATGGCCTTTAAAATGAGAGGCCGGGTGGGCGATTCGCCGATTATTGGAGCGGGTTTGTATGTGGATAATAGCGTGGGTGCGGCGACGTCTACGGGCAATGGGGAAGAGGTAATTCGGTGCAGTGGAAGCTTTTTAGTAGTGGAATATATGCGTTTGGGATTTCATCCTACTGAAGCGTGTAAGAATGCTTGCGAACGATTATTGGCGATGACGCCAAACGGTACAGATAAAATTCAAATAGGCTTTATTGCCATTAATAAGATGGGCGAATATGGTGCGTATTCCTTAAAACCAGGTTTCGATTACACCGTAAGCCGTTCGGATGCTCCGCACGAGAAACGTGAATCTATTAGCCTTTTGTCAAAATGATTCTCGAGATAGCCTGTAATAACATTATTTCTGTTGAAATAGCTGCAGAAAATGGAGCGGATCGCATAGAATTATTCTCGAATATTCTCGAGGGTGGGGTTACAGCCTCTCTGGGTACGATGAAGGCGGCAGTCGCCTTTGGATTACCGGTTTATGCGATGATAAGGCCTCGAGGTGGCCATTTTTGTTATACGATTAAGGAGGTTGAAACCCTTAAATGGGATATTGATTCGGCCCATCAGGCGGGGGTGCACGGCATCGTTTTTGGTGCGTTAACAGCCGAGGGCGAAATCGATCTGGCGCTTTGCGAAGTATTACTTTCTTATTGGGGTAAGCCGGCTACCTTTCACCGGGCTTTTGATCTCTTGGGAAGCCCATTCACAGCGTTGGAAGAGCTGATAGAAATGGGTTTCGAGCGGGTTTTAACTTCCGGAGCTGCGGCAACGGCTTTAGAGGGAATCGGTATTATTGAGTCGTTGGTAGCGGCTTCCAAAGGTCGGATTCAAATTTTGGCCGGTGCCGGTATCAATAGTACAAATGCAGCAGCTTTTAGTCAAATTGTCGGATTGGAAGGGGTGCATACCACAGCCAAGCGTATGGTTCAAGATTCGGGAGTGGCATCAGGTCCATTATGGGTGAGCGATGCGAAGGAAATACGGGCTATTAAATCGGTTATTGGTTAAAATCACGAATAATTTTCCATGTAGAACTGTCGGTTCTGTATACCCCGTAAAGTCCTTGTTCCTCTTGAGGCGGATCGGCGCTGTAGGCACTGCCAGGCTGCATGAATCCGGTTTCGTTCACATTTTCGGGTAAGGCGATACCGCCCCAAAAATTAAATCCAGATAGGTTGTAACGTTTTATATTATCAAGCACAAATTGGTAATACTTATCTCGGTTATGAACAGTGCTTTCAGGATTGAAGGCATTACCATCGCGGTGGAGTCCGAACTCTTCAATGATGAGAGGTTTGTTTATTTTTCGACAAATTTGGGCATGTTCTTTAATGTATCGGCCGGTTTTTTCAAGCGTGGTATCGGTTACAGATGCTTCGGAGGTGCCGTTATACCAATTCCAGGTTTTAGGCCAAATATGGATGGTGGCATAGTCGATGTAGGGTTGATTGTGTATTTCTTCGAACTTAATTGGGTCGTTGAATAAAGAAATAAGACCTTCTTGTCCAATGGTAATCAAATGATTCGAATCTATGTTATGAATATACGTAGCGGTTGTTTGAATCCAATTTACATAGGGTCGCCAATAATACTTTAACATAGGTCGGGGTTCATTGGCAAGTTCCCAAGAGAGGATGGCAGGGTGTTGTTTGTAGGAGATGCTATCGATGGTATTTTGTCGATGTAGAATGCGGTTTATCGTTTCGAGGTAATTTGATTTGCAAAAATCGCAAGCGTAAAATTGAGGCAAGTACTCACAGAAGCTATCCCAATGCCAATTTGAGGTTTTAGGGAGTATGGGTTCACCGTGTTGGTTTTTATGCCAATTCAGGTATTCTCCGAATCCACCAGACCATTCCCAGTTATTGCCGAGCACCATGGTGGCGGTCATTTGTCGTTTGTGCAATTCACTTAAAAGTACGTCGAATCCATACATTATTGACGTATTAAAACTATCTAGGGAGGGTCGAAGACTCGGATTAATACGGTAGGGATAATGATTGTCGCCTTCGGAGCTTACCATCACTCGAAGATTATTGATGCCTTGTTTTTGAAGGAAGTTTAATTCGCTGACCAGTCGCTGGTAACTATGAGCCTCATTTTTTGTAACGATATAACCGCCATACCAATAGTTGCATCCTTTTATAAATAAGGCCTTTCCATTTTGATGGAACTTTCCTTCCTTGATGCATACAATTTCTGTTGATGTTGGATGTGTTTTTGGGGATTTAAATTGGCAATTTTGTAAGAATGTGATACTTACAGCGATACCAAGTAATAGGATTAGTTTCATTGCTACTGGGGTGAAAATGAATTTATGCAGATACGATGGGTGGGTGTTGAAAATAGTAAACAAGGGTTATACTATTCGGGTTGAAAATAGGAATAAGTTTTTTGTTAGCCAAAGCATTTGATGAACTTCAATTCATATACTTTTGAAGATTAGCACTTACTTTTGAAAAATGGGAGTTTTCCTTAGAAAGTTAAAACATCAATTTTTACCGCGTAAAGAATTCATAATAAAGGCGAAACATACGAGCTTAGAATGGCTTGGAAGTCCCAATGGTGGTTTTTACATGGACGTCAAGGCTTTGAAAGCAAACGATTTTGTGCTTTCTTTTGGGGTGGGTACGGACATAAGTTTTGATTTAGAACTTATTGAGAAAACACAGTGTAAGGTCTTTGGCTTTGACCCTACTCCTAAGTCCATCGATTGGATTAAGGGTCAAACATTGAATTCTCATTATTCATTTCTTCCCTACGGAATAGCTCTCGAGACAGGGCAGGTTAGATTCTTTCTTCCCAAAAATAAAAATCATGTGTCGGGCAGTTTGATGCCGATGGATTATGTGGATACCCATACGGCTGTAGATGTACCTGTAAAATCGATGCAAGACGTGCTTAAAGATGTCGATGCCAAGAAAGTAAAAGGGGTGAAAATGGATATTGAAGGCGCGGAATATTCAGTGATGCCTTCGGTACTTTTTGCGCTTCCAAATTTAAAAATTATTGCGGTAGAAATTCATGAGAGATTTGTGGAGGGCGGCGTTGCCAAAACCCGTAAAATGATAGCCGAACTGCAGGAATACGGTTTTGAACTTGCTGCAATTTCTGATTCCCTGGAAGAATTAACCTTTATTAAGGCCTAGGTATTAGAATTGCGTTTGGTGACCTAGTGTCATGGCTGTATCATTAACAGATTAATTCAATTGCAGCGCGCAAACCTTCGTATTGATAAATGCGTCTTTATCTATAAATTGCTGTATTACTTATGAATCGACGTCAATTTCTCCGCTTTCATACCGCTGCGGCTGCCCCCCCAACCGAGGGATTACGCGTAACCCGCAGAACCAATACGGGTATAGATTCCTATACGTCTAGTTGGAATATCGACGATAAATTGCATTTGTTGCGTCGGGCTACTTTCGGACCTTCTCAAGCAGATTTAAAGTCTTTTGAAGGTTTGACTTTAGAGCAAATGGTCGATAAACTGCTCGACACATCGGGTGTGAAAATAGACCCGCCAATCAATAATTACGGCAATAACATAAACGATCCTAATG
>JALRKL010000079.1 GCA_023268875.1 Bacteroidia bacterium | reverse complement strand
TTTTGCTTGTACTTTTAATCCGAACGAAGTTAAGGTGCTTTGTAATAAGTTCGATTGATGGCCCATTTTCGTGTATATTAATATATACACTGAATTTAGAAACCGCCCCCAAAAACCGTACACCATTCATCGTATAAATATTTGCAATTTTCACAAAAATCTAATGCTCCATCAAGACCAACAAAAACTACGCCAAGACAACAAGTACCCCCTAAAAACGCTTTAATAGGGCAAAAAATTACACAGGTCCGACAAAAAATTGCTGTAATACCACATATATAACAAGTACCAAACCCAAACTGCAGGCATTTATTGCGTCGTTGTTCATTCCCCGAAAGCCCGAAATCTGTTCCTCCAGGAACCCCACGTCGCTTAACTGGCCCTGGCGTTCAAATTTCTCCTGCACCCAATCGCCCAACAAGCTATCAATAAGGCTTCCCCCGAGAGCCGCGGAAACTACAATAAGCAGATGAATATAATCGTACGGGTAAAAACTTGCTGCATAGATGGCCATCAAGAGGCCCCCAATAACAGCACCGATCAAACCGGCCATACTGATTCCGCCGGAAACCCCCACCGGAACCGCTTTACCCGTACTTATGCGAATTGTTTTTCTACCCCATCGCATGCCGATTTCGCTGCTCAAGGTATCGCCTAAAGCAGCCGACATTATCAAAATCACTGCAAAATCTATCTGCGATACCGTTAAACACCCCGTTTTTATCAAATACCCTTTGGAAATTGCCAAAAAACCAACCCATCCGCCGTTGGCCAATACTTGCCACATATCTCGGGGTTTGCCGTGTTTGGCATCGGAATTTGCCTTTTTGTTGATCTTAGACGCAAGGCTTCCCAAGAGAAAGAAAATTAGCAATGGCATCATATTAATCCCCGCTAAAATCACCACCAACGCCAATAAAATCGCCGTAAATAATCCGTCGATCGAGAGCCATTTTTTGCGCCACACAACATACGCAACGGATGCGATAATTGGGATGTAAATGGCGAAAAATGAAACCAAAAAGCCGAGGCGACTTATCCAAAGCAATAACAAGAACACCCATAAGGGCAACCACAGATTATCAGTTCCTCTTTTGCTGATCAGCTCTACCATGGCCGTAGTAAAGGCTATGATGAACAACGTTAATAATGCTGTGATTAAGGAATGACCGTCGTTTCTTTCAAATAATTGCGGGCCATAATGTAGCATTAACAACACCCATGCACTCAACACAAAAACAATGAATCCAACCCACGTTTTTCCGTTAATAGTGGCATTCCCTCTTGTCCATTTTTCAGGTAAACGAATATATCGGCCGGCCAGCGCCGAAAAACCGTCGGAAACCGCCAATATGGCAAAAGAAAGCGCAATCATTTCAGATCGAAGCGGTTGCCAAACAAGCATCATAAACAAGACCCATGGAAAGTAGGCAATGCCCCAACTTTTACGTTGGTCGATTTCAAAAAAGCCCTTCAAAACGGCAATGGTTAATAATACCGCTGCAGCCAAAATGAGCTTGCTGAACATCGGCAATTGGTCCTGAGGCGTAATAAAAGTGGCATGGGCAACGGCCGAAATAGCGCCAATATGGAGAATTTTTCGGGACAAAAACACATTATTAGGACTTTTTACACCCAAAAAGTGTGTTGAAACCACCAAAATGAGAATAAAGACTACGTGGGCGGTATACAAAAAATCCATTTAGACAAAGTTGCGAAGTTTCACCGAACTTTGTTTGCGATATATGCAAAAGATTTTAAACTTGTGGCGTTTTTCGCGTCCCCATACGATTATCGGCAGCAGCATCAGCGTTTTCTGTTTGTTTGCTTTTTCGTCACTAACTATAAAAACATTAGGGCTACAAACCGCCACAAATAGCAAATTTTCTTATGCATTCACCCTAAGCGATTTCTACTTATTCGCCGCCACTTTAATCGCCGCACTCGCTTGTAATGTATTTATCACTGGGTTAAATCAAATTACGGATATTGACATTGATCATATTAACAAGCCTCATTTACCCTTGGCTTCGGGGGAAATTTCCTCGGCGGAAGCTAAAAAATGGGTAGTTTTGGCTTTGGTAACGGCGTTATCTATTTCCTTTTATTTATCTAATTTCTTTGGCGTTCTCATTGCCCTTATTTCTTTTTTAGGTTGGTCTTATTCGGCCCCTCCGATTCGTTTTAAACGCTACCACATTTGGGCAGCTTCGGCGATTGCCTTGGTGCGTGGACCTTTGGTGAATATAGGAATTGCCCTGCACTTCTTGACTCAAGTAGGACATAACGCCTATTTTTCGAATATTGGGGGTGCCAAAATCTTATTAATTCCGTTCCAGTTCTTCGCGGTTGGCGTTTGGATGATACCCCTTACTTTGTTTATCAGCGCCTTCAGTTTGGGCATTGCTTGGTTTAAGGATTTGCCGGATACCTCGGGTGATGCTGAACATAAAGTAGGTACTTTGGCAGTTAAAAAAGGCCGTACACTAGCATTGAGATTAGGTGTTGGTGTGGTTGGTTTAGCTTATGCATTTTTGATTCTTTGGGGGGTGTTTTTCAATTGGGGCTTGCCATTTCTTCTATATCACGTATTAGCGCTATTCATTTTTTCTATTTGGGTATATCGGGCCAATTTACAAGAAACGGAATCTCTAAAACGCTTCTATAAACTCTATTGGATATTATTCTTTTTGGAATATTTCTCCTTTTTTCTGCTGATCTTTCGCTAGTTGTTTATCAACATTAATAGGTTAATATGGTTGGTATGGTCTAACTTTGCCTAATTTTTGGAACATGCCAAAGGACACAAGCATTAAACACGTACTTATCATTGGCAGCGGTCCGATCGTTATCGGCCAAGCTTGCGAATTCGACTATTCTGGCTCTCAAGCCGCCCGAAGTTTAAGGGAAGAAGGCATCACGGTATCATTGATTAATAGCAATCCAGCTACAATCATGACCGACAAAATCAATGCCGACCACGTTTATCTTTGGCCACTAACGGCAAAAAGCATTGAAAAGATATTGGAAGAAAATCCAGATATCGATGCTGTTTTACCGACTATGGGTGGACAGACCGCCCTAAACTTAGCCAAAGAAGTAGATGAATTGGGCATTTTTGACCGTTACAATGTTAGAATTATTGGTGTAAACATTGAAGCTATTGACAAAATGGAGGATCGCGAGAAATTCCGTCAGTTGATGGTTGAGCTCGGCGTAGGTGTGGCTCCAAGCCAAGTGGCTAATAGTTATTTAGAAGGAAAAGAAATTGCGCAACGTATTGGTTTTCCATTGGTAATTCGTCCGAGTTATACACTCGGCGGAACGGGTGGCGCTTTCGTACATAAAAAAGAAGACTTCGACAACCTGCTTATTCGCGGATTAGAAGCAAGTCCGGTTCACGAGGTTTTGGTTGAAAAAGCCGTTTTAGGTTGGAAAGAATACGAATTGGAACTGTTGCGCGATGGCAAAGACGATATTGCAGTTATCTGTACCATCGAAAACTTCGATCCGATGGGCGTACACACAGGTGATTCAATAACCGTGGCGCCGGCAATGACTTTAAGCGATACGACTTTTCAGCGCATGCGCGATATGGCCTTCAAGATGATGCGGTCTATGGGTAATTTCGCCGGTGGATGTAATGTTCAGTTTTCTGTAAATCCAGAAGATGAAGAAATTATCGCAATTGAAATAAATCCTCGCGTAAGCCGGAGTTCTGCATTAGCTTCTAAGGCAACAGGTTATCCTATTGCTAAAATAGCCGCAAAACTTGCTATTGGTTATTATCTGGATGAATTAAAAAACCCGGTTACACAAACCACAAGTGCTTTCTTTGAACCTGCCATTGATTATGTAATCGTGAAAATTCCACGTTGGAATTTCGATAAATTCCACGGTTCAAATAAAGAATTAGGCTTACAAATGAAGAGCGTAGGTGAAGTAATGGCTATAGGCCGTAGCTTCCAAGAAGCCCTACAAAAAGCTTGTCAAAGTCTTGAAATTGGACGCCACGGCTTAGGCGCTGATGGAAAAGGCAACCGCAACTTAGAAGAATTGGTTCACGGCATGGAGCACCCAAGCTGGAATCGCTTGTTTTACATACACGATGCCATTTCTCTGGGAGTACCTATCACTTCTATCCAAAAACTAACTGGAATTGACCGTTGGTTCTTGGAGCAAATTCATGATGTCGTAAAAACAGAAAACGAAATACGTCGCTACAGCGTCGATAATATCCCCCAAGACCTTATAAAAGTCGCCAAAGAGAAAGGATTTTCTGATACGCAGTTGGCTTGGCTAATGGGCGGAAACACTACAGAAGAAGATGTTTATAATAAACGCCGCGCACTAGGCATCAAGCGGGTTTACAAAATGGTCGATACCTGTAGTGCCGAGTTCCCATCACCCACCAATTATTACTATTCTACATTTGAGGAAGAAAGCGAGAGCGCTTCCACCGAAAAGAAAAAAATTATCGTATTGGGAAGCGGCCCGAACCGCATCGGACAAGGTATCGAATTTGACTACAGCTGTGTTCATGGTATTTTAGCGGCTCGTGAAGCAGGATATGAAGCCATAATGTTGAATTGTAATCCCGAAACGGTGAGTACGGATTTTGATATGGCCGACAAACTTTACTTCGAACCGGTTTATTGGGAACATTTGTGGGAGCTTATCGAGCACGAGAAGCCCGAAGGCGTGGTGGTTCAATTGGGCGGACAAACCGCTTTAAAATTAGCGGAAAAACTACACGAAAAAGGCATAAAAATCATAGGCACGGACTTCAATGATATGGACGTTGCCGAGGACAGAGGCCGTTTCAGCGATTTATTGGCAGAATTAGATATTCCCTATCCAAAATATGGTGTGGCTCTCAATGCAGACGAAGCCATAAAAATAGCAAACGAAGTAGGTTATCCTGTATTGGTTCGACCTAGTTATGTGTTGGGCGGACAAGGAATGGTAATCGTGATTAACGATGAAGATTTAGAAAATGCCGTTATCAAACTTTTAGGGGATTTGCCTGGGAATCGTGTGTTAATCGACCACTTTTTAGATAGAGCAGAAGAAGCGGAAAGCGATTGTATTTCTGATGGAACGGACGTGCACATTATCGGTATCATGGAGCATATTGAACCTGCCGGTATTCACAGTGGAGATAGTAGCGCCGTACTTCCGCCGTTCACGTTAAGTGATCACGCAAAATCTAAAATTGAAGAATATACAAAAAAAATTGCGCTT
Source organism: Bacteroidia bacterium (assembly GCA_023268875.1). Lineage (GTDB taxonomy): Bacteria > Bacteroidota > Bacteroidia > NS11-12g > UBA955 > VMCP01. The sequence continues at coordinate 3,227 of JALRKL010000079.1, read as the reverse complement.
GCTTTAAACGTAAAGGGGCTTTTAAACATTCAGTTTGCCATTAAAAATGACGATGTGTATGTAATCGAAGCCAATCCACGTGCATCGCGCACAGTGCCTTTTATTTGTAAAGCTTACGACGTGCCTTACGTTAATTACGCCATGAAAGTTATGCTTGGAGTAAATAAAGTAAGCGACTTCGTAATTCCCGAACGTCCCGCGGGCTGGGCAATAAAACAACCCGTTTTCAGTTTCGACAAATTCCCTAACGTAAATAGGGAACTTGGCCCAGAAATGAAAAGCACAGGAGAAGCCATCCTATTCATAAAGGATTTAAAGGATCCAGAATTTAGAGAGTTGGTTAAACAAAAAAGTATGTATTTGAGCCGTTAAACCATCGTTTACGGCAATTAATCGATAAAGGCGGCACCAAAAAGTGTCGCCTTTAAACTTTTGGAGGAAATCGTCGTCAAAGTAATAAAGAAAAACATGAGATACTTTATTTTACTTACGGCGTTAACGGTGGCCGGAATGGCCAATGCCCAATCAAAAGAAGACAAACGCGAACAAAAATCACCAGAGGAAAAGGCAGCTATGATGACTAAGAAAATGACCGAAAATCTCGGACTTAGCCCTCAACAAATTGCTAAAATCGAACCTGAAAACAGAGCGTTTTTCCAAGAGCAGGAAGCACTACACGAACAAATGAAATCGTTACGCGATCAGCAAAAGAAATTGGCAGAAAAGCACCAAGAAAAAATCAAAAGTGTATTAACTCCTGAACAACAGAAAAAGGCAGAAAAAACTATGGAAAGGCGAAAGGAAAAACGGAGAAGAAGAATGGAAAGGCGGATGCGCGATTAATCGCGATATCAACCTTAAGTTAAATCGATATTTTAAACGAAAATGGGCCATTTGTTCAAACGGCCCCTTTTTGTTATGCTTCCGGATTTGGACTACTAGAATCTGGTGGTGTTCCTTTGTCCCTTCCGTTATTAAGATTTCTATTGTTTTTGGGCCTGCGTCTATCTCCCGATTGTCCTTCAGGTCGTGGAACGCGATTTTCGGTGTTCCCATCCGCAGGTGGCTTATTACCCTCGTTCCTTGGTTTATAACCATCTAACTTAGGACCTCCCTCGCGATTGGTATTCCGTTCGCGATTTGCTCCTCTATCTCTATTGTTGCGATTTCGGTTTTCGTCGTTACGGCGATTTTCTGGATTTCCGCCCTCTGTTTTTGGGCCCCGCTCTCTATTATTTCTATCTGAAGGACCTCTGTTTTCCGGCTTTGACCCTTCCGGACGGGGTCCACGGCGATCTCTATTTTGATTGTTCCGGCGTTTATTACGGTCTTTATTATTGCGATTTCCGCGATTGCGATCTAGATCTTTGAACTCATCGTCTTTCAACAATTCAGAGTTATCGATAAAGTCGTTATTGTCCTCTTCAATTACTTTTTCCAATACCGCGTTGGCTGCAGCCATATCGCTTAGTGGGGGTGCTTGTTCACCGTTGCGATTTTTCTCCATCAACTCATTAACGGTATCAACATGTAATGGTATCCAATTAGGCGTTTCGTCATAGGCAAACCACATTAAGCGCTTCAGAATATCGGTTTTCCGGGCATATGCGGTTCCTGAAACTGTATCTATCTTAACAATCTTGGCCTTTGGGAAACTTTCAATCGCCTCGAGATAGGTATCTAACTCATAGTTTAAACAACACTTCAAACGACCACATTGTCCGGCCAATTTTTCCATGTTTATAGAAAGATTTTGAGTCCGTGCAGCGCCGGTAGACACCTGTTTGTAGTCCGTTAACCAAGAAGAACAGCACAATTCTCTACCACAAACCCCAATTCCACCTAAGCGAGAAGCCTCTTCACGATAGCTGATGTGTCGCATTTCAATTTTAACCCGAAACTCTTCAGCGTATTTTTTGATAAGTTCTCGGAAATCGACCCGTGTTTCAGCCGTATAAAAGAAAATAACCTTTCGACCATCGCCTTGGAGTTCGATATCGGAAATTTTCATGCTTAAATTCAATCCAAAAGCAATAGTACGAGCCCTTTCGAGCATATCGTCTTCTTTCGCTTTTGCCTCGTGATAACGCTCCATGTCGCGCTCCGTTGCTACGCGCTGTACCACTCTCATTTCTTCGTCGTCTTCTCTTACGCGGTATTTCTTGAGTTGAAGACGCACAATTTCACCCGTAGCCGAAACCGTTCCGATATCAAATCCTACCGAGCTTTCTACTACGACATAATCGCCTGTAAATAAATCTATTAACTGACTGTTTCGGAAGAATTCTTTTCTACTTCCTTTAAAACGCACTTCTATTATATCAAAAGGTTTTTGCCCATCTGGCAAATCCATATCTTTAAACCAATCGTATACGTTTAGCGCGTTACAGCCATCAGTGCCACAGGTACCGTTGCTTTTACACCCCGCGGGCGAACAACTTCCTCCTGATTTAGTTCCACATGATGAACAACCCATATTTTTTGTTTTTAGTTTATTGGTAACCCAACAAAATTACGAGAAGTAAGGGAGCTTTTGGCTACAGCGCGTTCTTTTCCTTGAACACCCAAAGTTTTTGTCCGATAAAGTTTACGACCATGCCTACTATTGTGGCAAATATTACCGCAAAAAACTTATCAATTTTAACTGCAAAAATGGGCTTGCTAAGCAACTCACTAGGATAATCGAGGTGTAAAACCAGCTCTGCATTGGGAAGTACCATCAAAAAAAATTCATTTGAAAGCACATTCATAGTTCCGCTCAAAGCATAGAGCATTACATACTTTACCAAGCGCGCATTATCGCGGTCTTTTTGTCCCCACGTCCAAGCTTTATTCAATTGGTAATTTAATACCGTGGCCAAAACTATGGCCGTACTTTTAGCGATATAAGTGGGTAAAAATTGCGACAGCGTATAATAAATACTTAGGTCGAGAAAAAATGAAAGTCCTCCTACAATGCCGAACTTGGTTAAAGCGATATACGTTTTGCTCGAAATCAAACTTCTTTAGTTTTGAAATAGGTTAATTCCATCAAAGGTAATATCTAATCCCAATTTTAATGCTATGTTATCGGCTTCGTGGCCACATGGCAAGCCCCAAATGAGGGGTTTTTTGCGCTTTTCACAAATATTCCTCACAATTTCTTTTGCATTTTTTCCATTGCATTTGTATATCTTTCATCATTTGGTAATGTGAAATATTTGAATTAAAAAGATCTATCTTTTTAT
>JALRKL010000212.1 GCA_023268875.1 Bacteroidia bacterium | reverse complement strand
CATTACCAAAGACGCGAAAAGCGACAGCGGACTCTTTACGGTGCATCAAATAGACGAGAACTATTTCTACGAAATTCCAGACGAACTATTTGGTCGCGAGATGCTAATGGTCAGCCGCATCTCCAAAACTGCAGACGGAATTGGATTTGGTGGTGGTAAGATCAATACTCAAGTACTACGTTGGGAAAAGCGTGCTACAATGGTTCTCCTTCGCGTAGCTTCTTATTCTAATGTCGCCTCCGACAGCCTACCGGTATATGAAGCGGTAGTGAATTCAAACTTTGAACCCGTATTGCACAGTTTTGAAATTGAATTATCCAAGCAGTCGGGGGATGATCAGCGCCGAATATTAAAGTCAATCCAAGATATTGTCTATGATAAAAATAATGGGTTTGTTGGTGTGAATTTTGCCATCAATACTTTTTTAACAGAAAGGATTGAGGAAACCATATCTGGTTACAATGCGGCTGTGGTAGTTAATCTGTATGGAAAAAACTTGGACTCTCTTGATCAAGATGCTGTCAAAGTTGCACAACTCCTTGAAAGTATGCCGGGGTCAAAAGATATTATGTTGCAATCGCCGCCAGGTAATCCTCAAGTGAATATTAAATTACTCCCGGAACAGCTCACTAACTTTGGATTAAGCCGAGCCGATGTGCTTGATGTCGTTCGAGCTGCATATGAAAATCTTCCTGTCGCCCAAATCTACGAAAGAATGATCCCTGTTGATATTGCTGTAACAATCGACGATGAATTTAAGGACGATATTGAGGATATAAAAAAATTACCTCTGCATACATCCTCGGGGCAAATGATTACACTTGAGGATGTCGCTCAAATTTCACAAATTAGTGGGCGATCAAAAATCCTTCATCAAGGAGGAAAGCGTGTGCAAACGATTACTGCAAATATTGAAAATTATGATTTAAATGACTTTATTGATAACGTTACCAAAGGTTTAAATCAGACACAATTTGGATCTGGAAATTATTATGAAATCACCGGAGAAGCGCAAGAAAATGCAAAATCACGAGAAGACTTAATTGCGCATTCAGTTATTGCCATTGCGGGAGTTTTGCTAATGCTATTCATTGCCTTTGGGACGCTGAGGAACTTAAGCCTAACCTTATTGAATCTTCCTTTTGCATTAATTGGTGGAGTTATTGCGGCCTCTATGCATGGGGGTTGGATTTCAATTGGCTCATTAGTTGGTTTTGTAACTTTATTTGGAATTACTCTAAGAAATTCTATTATGCTCATTTCCCACTACCAACATCTCGTTGATCATGAGGGTCATTCTTGGAATCTTGAAACATGTATTCAAGGGGCGTCAGAGCGACTTCCGTCAATTTTAATGACTGCCCTGGTTGCTGGTCTAGCCCTTTTGCCGATTGCCATTGGATCTGGTGAACCAGGAAAAGAAATTGAAGGGCCAATGGCCATGATTATTATCGGTGGATTATTCACCTCGACTATCCTGAATTTACTTATTCTTCCGACGGTTTTGTTACATTATGGCGAATTTAAAAAAACAAAATTTTTAAATTTTTAGTGCGTCTATTTGTTGCGCTAAATGAATATCTTTTATTGATAACCCCCCAACATCGTGAGTAGAACAAGTAATTTTTACTTTATTGTATTGAATTAAAATATCTGGATGGTGATCTAAAGATTCTGCCAATGAAGCAACCTTGTTGGTAAATACAATACTCTTTTCAAATGATTGAAATACGAATAATTTATAAATTAATTTAGCCTCAGTGACC
>JALRKL010000154.1 GCA_023268875.1 Bacteroidia bacterium | reverse complement strand
GAAACTTAAATGCGAACGTTACAGAGTCGGGTTATTTTTTCTTTAGTCTTTTTATCGCACGAAGAATTGTTAAAATTTTCGAACCGCCCATAGATGTAAATCGAGAAGGTATTGGAGTATCCGCTTGGAAAGGGGGGGCGCTGGCTACTTTTTTGTTTAAATCGGTGCTGATCATAGATTATACTCTTGGTTCGTTCTTAGCGAAAATAGGTGTGAGTTTACCTGGTTTGTCAACCTATATTGTGATGAAGCGCTAAACCATGAGATTTGCTTGTTTGATACCTTGTTACAATGAATCGCAACGATTAGATGTCGATTTATACAGGCAAATAGTATTAAACAATCCATTGATTGATTTTTATCTCTTAAACGACGGCTCTTCTGACAATACGATTGACGTTTTAAAAAGAGTATCGGAGGGCAACGATAACGTTGTAGTTAAGGATTTTAGACCCAATAGAGGTAAAGCCGGCGTAATTCAATCGGGTATGATGGAGTTAAGTGACTCTAAATACGATTATGTGGGTTTTTTGGACGCAGATTTTGCGACCCCTTTTGAAGAGTTTAAGAGACTCACTGAAATTGTTGAAAATGAAGGATACGATGTAATCTTTGGTTCTCGGGTAAAACTAAAAGGTTGGCAAATTGTGAGAAATCCCATCAGGCATTGGTTTTCTCGGATAATTTTAACCGTAATTGACACCCTATTTAAACTTGAAATTTACGACACTCAATGCGGATGCAAGATTTTCAAGCGGGAAATTATCACCGTTTGTTTCAAAGAGAACTTTGTTACTAAGTGGTTGTTTGATATAGAGGTTTTTATCCGGTATTTACGGAAAACGAGTGCGCCTAATATCAAAGAAATACCCCTGTATCGATGGAAAGAAATCAAAGGCAGCAAGCTAAAAATCGGTGATTTTCTACAAGTGCCTTTGAATATTTTGCAATTGTATAGTCGATACGGTCGCTCCTAGTCTTTAATTAAAAAGGGCGTTTTTCCGTCGGTTACGATGACCTTAGCATTTGGAGACTTGCTCAATTCTTTGAATGCATCAATGCTTCTCATTTTTAATATTTCAGGAGTCAAACCCTCCATTTGAATTAATTGGGCATCTCGCGTTCCTTTCGCTTCGATAATCTTTCTTTCGGCTTCTAATTTTTCTTGTTGTAAAACAAATTCCATTCGCATTGCATCTTGTTCTGCTTGAAGTTTTGCTTCAATGGATTTGGCCAAACCCGATGGCAAGGAAATACTTTTCATTAAGACATTTTCAACAACCATACCCGATCCTTTAAGATTTTCACTCATCTTTTTGAGAATAGCCAATTCGATATTGGCACGCTTCCCAGAATGCATATCTTTTGCAAAAAACTGAGCACAAACGTCGGAGGCCGCAGAACGAAATACAGCCGTTACGATGGGTTCGTAGTTTCTACGACGGCCATATTGAACAATAAGTTTTTTAAACTCTGCAGCTTCAATATGGTAGAGAATACTTATTTCCGCTTGTACGCTAAGTCCCTCTTTACTGGGCAAGTTCAAGTTCAGTTTCAGATTGGTAGTCTGTGTGGAACTTTTTACCACTTTAGATATGAAAGGATTGTAAAAAACAATACCGGAAGTTCGTGGTTCTCCCGTTAGTTTTCCTAGTCGCTGTTTTACCCCTACTTTGCCGGGTTGGATGATTGAACATTGGGCCATTAGCAGGGGAATTAATAGAAGGGTGGCAGTTTTAAAAATGGGTTTCATATGATTTTTTGATGTGTTTATTTTTGTATTTGGGAACGTACTATTGGTGTGTTGTAATTTTAGCAATGATAATTTAATTGGGTTTTATTATCGCATATTACTGAA
>JALRKL010000199.1 GCA_023268875.1 Bacteroidia bacterium | reverse complement strand
CACATTACAGTTCCATATAAAAAACAAAAGGAAATCTGAGTCACATAAAATAAGTAATTTTGAAGAAATGAAACCAATTTTAAATTTCGTTTATGTTGCAATCGTAATATTGAAATTTAATTTTCTTCATTCTCAATCATTACCTGCGATTACTATAATTGTTACTGAAAAGAAATCTGGCGACCCTATCCCATTCGCTTCGGTTAAGATCAAAAAAGCTCAAAAACAATTTGAAACGGATTTCAATGGCAAAGTTATTATGCCTTTGAGCTACCCATATAAAGATACATTATTGTGCTCATTTGCTGGTTATCTTAACGCCGAAATACCATTTAATTATAAATCCGATCAACAATATTTACGTGTACAACTCGAACGGGAGATAATAAAAACGAATGCCGTCACCATATCTCTAGGAATAAACCCTGCTCACAAATGGATACAACTGGCCCAAACAAAGAGACAAAATCACAATCCATTAGAATACCCGAATCATTCGGTTTTACTGCGCACCTTACATACAGTAGCGCTGAATAATATCTCGCCTGATTTTTTAAATAAGAAACTGGGGGAATCACTTCATGAGCTGTCAGATACCCTCAGCTATGTAACTGGGGATTCATCTCAACGTGTTTTACCTGTTTTTCACTCAGAAACGATTAGCAGGATTCTCCAACAAAAAGAACCTTATAAACAACAAGAGATTATACTGGGAAGTCGAATTCACGGCGTCGGTGTCGATGATGGAGATTTTATTTCACAAGTTACCGGTTCCAGTCTATTAACATATAATATCTATAAACCAGTACTCACATTCCTAGAAAAAGGAATCCCCTCTCCCATTTCCCCACAAGCATTCTCTACCTATAATTACGAATTAATCGGTGTCAATAAAAACGCAGCACTTCGCGAATTTATCATTCGGGTTCAGCCTAAGTTCGAACAAGATCTTGCTTTTGCCGGTATTATTTGGATACAAGAGGTATCAGGTGCTGTCACAAAATTCATACTCGAATTACAAGGCGCCGCTAATTTAAACTATATAGACCGCCTCAAAATAACCCAAGAACATACATTAGACGCCGTATTTCAAAATAGGTGGGTTTTTAAAAATGGTAGAATCTCCTTCGATATGGAAGATTTGAGTAAAAAGGCCGCCGGCTTGATCGCATTAAATGAAATCGAAGCCATCTCCTATCAATTCGAACCCAATATAGCAGATAGTTTCACACTCCAACGCATACAAAAATTAGAAAATGCGAACGAACGTGATTCCTCATTCTGGTCTAAATTTTCGATACTAAATCCTTCAAAAGCCTACAAAAAAATTCACGAACAAATAGATTCTGTCAAAGCCATTCCCATAGTTGCTAAGGGAGTTACCCTCGTAAATTTAATGGTTGATGGATACTACGGCCCTGGCTTACCCGTGGAATTCGGCCCCTATTTTCTACTCGCCGGTTACAATCCCTTGGAGGGGATTCGTACGCGATTGGGGTTTCGAACCTCCTACCGAATTTCAGAAAAGTGGCAATGGGAAAGTTTTATCGGTTACGGATACCGGGATAAACGTTACAAATATGGGGCAAAATTCAGTTGGTACCCCAATGCAAAGTCTGGCACCTACTTCAAACTAGCCCATTCACAAGACGTAGAATTGATTGGCTTTTCCGATAACGATGCTGTTTCAAGTGGCGATGCTTTGGTAACAGCATTAAATATGTTTTACAATACTTCACTTACATACTGTGAAGCTGAAAAACTTGAAATTGGAACCGATATTGCTCGAGGACTTACCATTTCGGGAGTATTCTCCCACCGTCGTTATTCCCTGCCAGAAAATCAAAGGGTTCAATTGGCATGGTACGATTCCCTCCCAGGTAATCGTGTCGGTTTTAATTTAAATAACGCCACCGCCACATTAAAAATCAGATACGAGCCAAGAGCCTTTTATTTGGTGCGTCGAAACCGCCGCAAAAAAATGAGTCCTGCAGGGCCTGTTTACACCCTATCTTATATGCAGGGAATTAAAGGTTTCTTGGGAAGCCGCTTCGAATATTCACGCATAGCTACACAATGGGAAAATAAAAAGGTTTGGGGGCGTTTTGGTCGAACACAGTCTAAAATACAAGTATCAAAAGTGTTTGGAAACATTCCGTACCCACTATTAGATATACCATTAGGAAATCAATCTCGCGTGTTGAATAATAGGTCTTTCAACCAAATGCAACTTTTTGAATTTGTGTCGGACCAGACCCTCCAATGGTCTTTTGCGCATCATTTTAATGGATATTTCTTCAATAAAATTCCGTCATTTTCTAAATTAAAATGGAGGGAAGTCATTCACACAAAAGGCGTTTTTGGAACGCTACGGCCTGAAAATCAAGCCCTAATACCTAATGAAATTCATTCCGAACAAAAATTGGTTCCCATAAAAGGATTCGGCAATATGCCCTATATGGAGGCCGGTATTGGAATTGAAAACATGTTTCGGTATTTCCGAATCGATGCCATTTGGAGGCTCACCTACCTGAATGCATATCCCGAAAGAAATTTTGGCTGGAAAGTTTCCGCTTTCGTGAAGTTTTAATTTTGCAATCATTACAAAAAATAGCAAGCTCATATTTTGTAATTTTCGCAAAAAAATGGCGAGATTAACTAGAGCAATTATTGCAAATAACAGAGAGGCCCACTCTTGAAAATTTTTGCAATTCAATTCATAATTGTCCCATTGCATGATTTGATTCATACTCCAACTTGATTTTAATCAACCGATTTTACACCAACGGCGAATTACCCTACGAAGAATTCTTATGTCTTAGCAAAATCACCCCTCCCAGCAACCACGACACAATTAAGACGCTACCACCGATTGGTGTAACGGCTCCCATTATTTTGAATTCAGTACCGATTACTTCATTTAAAGCTACCAAACACAAGGTACCCGTGAACAAGACGCTACCCGTCCAAATCCATGTAAAAACACCCCATTTACGGTAAAATTTCTTGCTCAATGCATCCGTCGGACTTGAATTATCAATAAAAACTGCGAGTACCATTATCCCGAGCATGTTATACATCCAATACTGCCACGCGGTATCCCAAACAGCCAAATAGCGCGTACTCAATATCTTTTCTAAGCTGTGTGCACCCATAGCGCCGGCAGCGATTCCCAACGCAATCATGATCATGGCCGTTCCGATATGATTTCTTTTCATGGAGTATTGAATTAATCTATACCTATATTCGTTAATCTATCTTTTTTTGCTAGTAAATCTATATCCTTATATGCTAGTCAATCTTTCCTAATACACAGTTTATCTAACCTTCAATACTAGTTAATCTATCCTTATACATTAGGTACTTTTACAATTTAGCGGCAATTCCTAAGCCAAACCAACGCGGCATTAAAGGCACGCTGGCAATTTCGCGGTATTGGGTATTCGCAATATTCATAAAATTAGCATAGGCGTTCCAAGACTTCCCCCGAGAAAATTCTAATTTGGCATCGAACAAGTGATAGGCATTTCCATTGGTTCTGTTCACCAAGCGCCAAATCCCCGTTAAGTATACTCCCGTTTGATATTCGGCCGACTCGCCTTCCCATAGTTTCACGCGCAAACGCGTGTTTTGCTGATACGTCATGAAATTCAAGGCGTTTTTGGATAGATTTTCACCATTATTAAACTCGCTATCGTCTAATACACAGGCATTGAAAACCAATTCCGAATTTTCGGGCAATACGGGCATAAAATCGCGAATCCTAAACTCCCACTCCACACCTCTAAAAGTCAAATTGGCTATATTATTAGGCGTCCATGGATCGTTAGGCGAAGCGCGGACCCAATCAATCATATCGGTATACGATTTTTGGAAAATCGATATTTGGGCCGATACCAATCCCTTCTGGAACCGGTAGCCCAACTCTGAGTTTTGCGCCCTTTCTGATTTTAAATTGGGGTTGCTGCTATTGGCAGGGTCCTGATAGTACCAATCTGTGTAGGTCGGCAAACGCTGCCCAGTACCCAAATTTCCCCACAAAGCGGAAGATTCGGTCCAGCGCCATTGAAATTCAGCCCCAGGATAAACCTGAAAGCCTACAAAATCGGTATGCAAGACATAGGCCCCAAACGTGGTGGTAAAATCAGGGAACCATTCTTTGATATACTCGCCGTAAGCCCCTATTACTTCGCGCTGGTGGTCTCCTAAATTATTACTGCGGATTCGTTCGCTGCGTGATTCAAATCCGAGCGATAACCGTGAATCTTGAAATTCATGTAAATAAGAAGCTTCGATTTGAATGGCCTGATTTTGATGTTTATTTTGATACAAAGACGGATTTACTTTCGTAAAAATATAATGATCGTAATTCCAACGGCTGGAGGCGTTCAAGGTTAGTTTGTCGACCGAACTTAAATTGGCCACTATTTTAGCATTGACAAATTGGGTATTTACGGTTTCACGGGCATTAGAATCTCTTGGAGCCGCATAAAATAGACCGGCACCGAAGGCGTTATTATTGCTTCCCCCGAAAAGAGAAAAACTACCTATTTCGCTTTCCTTAGAAACTTTAACATAGGTGCGTAATTGCTCAAAATCAGTATTATATCGGTAACCATTCCCGCGCAACCCTTCTGCGCCACCCATAATTCTCCAACCCTTTAAATCGCCCGCTCCAAATAAACGCAATCCACCATTAAGGCCTTCATTTGGAGACAAATTTGACACCTGCATACCGAATGCCTCTACCGAAAATGGGGTGTCAGATGAGCTTTTTGTGATTATATTAACAACACCACCCAAGGCATTTAGGCCGTATCTACGGGCCGCCGTACCCCTAATTATTTCTATTCTCTCAATCATTTGAAGTGGTACGGGTAAATTCATCTGATGATGTCCAGTTTGTGGATCCGACATTCGGACCCCGTCTACCATTACTAAAACTTGATCGAAGGTACTCCCGCGGATACCAATATCGGCTTGGGTTCCCATCGGACCGCGTTGACGAATATCGACGCCGCTCACATAGGCCAATAACTCATTCACGTTCTGAGCTGGCAAATGTTTGATATCCTTGGCCGTAATAATGGTATAGTGCATGCCCGTTTCATTCAATGTTACAGGCAAGCGATTGGAACTCAACTGTATTTCTGCCAATGACTCAATAGAATCTGACGTTACTTGAGCTTGTAAGTTGAAGGTGGAGAGTGCGAAAAACGCAAAAAATAGTTGTGGGAACTTTTGCATATTGCGCACAAAAATAGGCCTAATCGTTTAAAGCCATATCAATGAGCTGCGCAATATAGTCTCGGTGTGTTTTTACCGTGTATACCTGAGTCGAGGTGCGCATCCACTTTTCAATACGCTTGATCTCAGCCATAACACTTGCCTTAGTCACACCGTCATACCCCCTCTTTGCCTTCAAGATGCCGATTAATTGTTCGGTATAGGAAATCTGTAGATTACGACGCATGGTGTTCGGCTGTCCATTTAAATCTGACTCAAAAATGGCATCACTAAGCGATCGCAACATCTCCGATTGGGTGTACGTGTTTCCAACAAAAAAACTTTCGTTCAAACGGTCTAATGTGGTAGGATGAAGAACATGAGCCAATACCGAATTTTGCGTATTTAATATGGCCTCGTATATAGACGGCAACTCCGATTTGGGAAACAAATTAAACCCACGACGTTGGGTCTGAAGGTAATAAACAAGTCCATCAGGCACTTTGAAAGCATCGGGTGCAAAAATGTGCTTCGCGAGGGCCTCCATTGCCCGTCTTTGCTCTGCGGCAGGAACTGCTTGATACGGCTTCTTATCTGACAATCCCGGCATAAAACGTTCCACATAAACCCCTCCAATATACCTTGATATTATGCCGCCATTTTTTGAATAAGACCCAAATAGTAAACTATAACTTTTTCGTAAAGCTTCATAGCTATGTTGATCATGGCCGTACCGCTCCAATAATTTCGGCATAATTGACTCGGCCAACTCTATTTGTTGAATACTGTATGTAATGGCATCATTGCTCAAATCGCCAACATTCACCCTTGGATCAGTGGCCTTTCCCGGCGCGCGCATATCATCCGCATCATTACCAAATGTATGTTCGGGCATCACACTCTTCATTAAAATTTGTTGTAAACGCTGTTCTTCTTCAGCCTCATCTTCAAAGCCAACTGAGTATCCATATTCTATGGCCCATAAATCATACGGCCCTGGTTCGACTTGTTCGTATTGCACTTTTATATCTTTTTTCGGGGGAAGATTTATGGCAGGATAATCCATTACGGAACCTATAAGACCGCGTTTGTATGTTAATTCCGGATTCAATAATTCTTCCGGGGAATTCAACTGCGAGGCTTTCATATTATGATTCAAACCAAAGGTGTGTCCCATTTCATGTAGAATCAAATAGTGAAGTGACTCTTCCAACAAGCGGGTCAGTTCCCCGCTGTCAAGCTGTGAAATTTGAGCCCATGTCTGAGCTTTATTCCATTCTTCATGTAATACCGTGCCCGCATGACAAAAATCATGGCCCTTAGGTACCTCGTATACATCCGTAAGACGCACACGATTGGTTAGGAAAATATATTCCAGCATGATATCTGCACCTAAAATTTGACCGGTTCTAGGATTAACAAAGGAAGGTCCATATCCACCAAAAGGAGGATTTGGCGAGGATGTCCAGCGCAACACGTTATAACGTATATCACCTGCATCCCATTTAGCCGTATCGGGTTGTTCATAAACTTGTACGGCATTAATAAATCCTAATGGCTCAAAAGCCTTATTCCATTGCAAGGCCGCATGTTTGATAATCGGACGCAAATACTTGGGAGTCGTATTTTCAATCCACCAAACCACAGGCTCAACCGGTTCGCTCTTAGCCAACTCAGGATTCTTTTTCTCTAAGTGCCAACGATGAATTAAATCCTTATAATTGGTGTAACCCGTTTCCGTCATATCGTTTATCTGTTCGGTAAAGTATCCGATACGATAGTCGTCACGACGGGGTTTAAAATTATTTTGAGGAACTTGAATTAATGAATGCTGCAACAACACGTTCACGTAGCGGTTGTCGGCAACCGATTCACTACCTCCTTCAGGTGCGGGGTTATCGAATCCGTAATTAACCACAAAATCAGTGTTCTCTGGGTAGTTCTTTATTCGTTCATAATACGTTTTATCCTTTGCTATACGCCCAAGTTTAAATCCTTTTCTCGGACCTCTACTACCGGGATTTATGTCGTGTAATTTATCAACAAGAAAAAGGGCATCCGCTGAAATCAGGAATGCTTCTTGTGAATCTGAAGCAATAATTTTTTCCGAGGCCAAAATAGAATTAGAGATATTAGCATCTGCCGCTTTAGAGACCTCATTTTTCGGATCAAAATAGTAATTGGTATTATTTTGCAAGACGTCAATTTGGTTGTACCGGCGCTTAAAGGTAATAATTCTGCTTCCTCTATAGGAACCCCGGTTGTGCCCCACTTCAACCACTCCATTTTCAGTGTAGGTGAAATGGATATACTCCTTGTTCAATTGATCGGCATTTATTTGAAAGAAAACCTCTCCAGTATTGGTGTCCTGATATAATTTAAAAAGTCCGGGCATTGGAATCATGCCTTTTGTTTTTTCGACTATTGTGCTAGAAGCATTTGTCTTTTTTGTGGGTGCTTGGGTATTTGTTTTAGCTTTCTTTTTTGACTTAAACAATTGCGCCTGAGCAGGCATTACGAACATAGCGGCACAAGCCAATAGGATACGTGATAACTTCATAAGGATGCGCAAAATACCTATATAAAAGCGTTTTACATCTTTCTTGAATAATTTTCCCTACAATTCTCTGAAAAAATTCGCTGAATTCTAAAAAATGCGCTATTTTTGCACTCCGTTTGAGGGTGTTCCCAACCCTTGCACTCTCGAACAACTGCATGCGTAGCTCAATTGGATAGAGCATCTGACTACGGATCAGAAGGTTTGGGGTTCGAATCCCTACGCGTGCACGAACAA
>JALRKL010000125.1 GCA_023268875.1 Bacteroidia bacterium | reverse complement strand
GGCAAGTTCAAGTTCAGTTTCAGATTGGTAGTTTGTGTGGAACTTTTTACTACTTTAGATATGAAGGGATTGTAAAAAACAATACCCGAAGTTCGTGGTTCTCCCGTTAGTTTTCCGAGTCGCTGTTTTACCCCTACTTTGCCGGGTTGGATGATTGAACATTGGGCCATTAGTAGGGGAATTAAGAGGAGGGTGGCGGTTTTAAAAATGGGTTTCATATGATTTCTGATGTGTTTATTTTTGTGTTTGGGAACGTACTATTGGTGTGTTGTAATTTTAGCAATGATAATTTAATTGGGTTTTATTATCGCATATTACTGAAATTTTGATCTCTATGGATATTCGATTTTTTGGGAAACGTTTAACTTGTGAATTTGGCGGATAAGATATGGTTGGCGTTCTTTTTTTGACCTTTAGTTTACAATGGAAATTGGTGGTGTGCAGAACATAAGATTGTTTTTGAATGTTATGATATTATGCAAAAACTAACCTGGCTTGAAATCAATAATAGTTTAGAGAAAACATATACTTTTGATTCGTTTTTAGGAGCCATTGCTTTTATGCAAGAAGCTTCTAAATCCATTGATGAATTGAATCACCATCCGGAGTGGATGAATATTTACAATAAAGTGATTGTTACATTGCGAACTCATGATGCGGGGAATACAGTAACGGGTTTAGATTACAAATTGGCGGAAATTCTGGATCGTTTGTATGAAAATAGACAAAGTATTGCGATTAAGTAGATGAATCTAATTGGTAATTTATTTCGGGGACGCAAGTAATCAATTTAATTGTTTAAACAAACGAAATGGTTTATTTTTGGAATTATGGGGATTAAAAGAAGAAATTTTTTAACTCGATTGGGATTAGGATTGGGAGCCGTGGTTACTGCTTCTTTTGAGAATGCGAGTAATTCCATAAAGAAGAAAATGGATGCCTTTAACCCGATTATTGAAGTAAAGCCCATGGGTTTTCAGTGGGATACACTGGATCCTTTTCTATTTTGCGTTCATCACGAAGATTACTTCCCCAAGGGCAACGACCAAATGGGTCCGGCAGAATCCTTAGCGGGGAGAAGTTTAGGCGATGACTTCATAATAAAAAACGGTTACCGGATGTACCATGGTAAAAAAGTTCCAGGTTTTCCAGGTCATCCTCATCGCGGTTTTGAAACGGTAACTGTTGTTAGGAAAGGGTTGGTTGACCATGCAGATTCAATGGGGGCGGCTGGTAGATATGGTAATGGTGACGTGCAGTGGATGACAGCCGGCAGCGGAGTGCAACATTCGGAAATGTTTCCTTTATTGAGCAAGGAAAAAGACAATCCCTTGGAATTATTTCAAATTTGGCTGAATTTACCTAGTCGGAACAAGATGTCGAAGCCGCATTTTTCTATGTTTTGGTCTGAGAAAATCCCAAAGCTCAGCATTAAAAACAAGAACAAGAAAACGGCTCATGTAGAAATAATTGCGGGTAATTTCGGAAAAACGCAAAGTTTGAATCCCCCTCCAGATTCCTGGGCATTTAATAGTAAAAACGAGGTGGCCATTTGGAATGTAATTATGGAGAAAGGGGCGCATATTACTTTGCCTAAGGCCTCGGTAGGGGTGAAAAGGATGTTGTATTTTTACGAAGGCGATAATATTAGCATTGAAGGTATATCGGTCGCTTCGTATAAGTCGGTTCGATTGCGGGCCGAACGCGATATAGAGGTATTCGCGACGTCTGAGAATTGCAAATTTTTAATTTTACAGGGAAGGCCTATTGGCGAACCCGTTATGCAGTATGGTCCGTTTGTAATGAACACCAAGCAA
>JALRKL010000091.1 GCA_023268875.1 Bacteroidia bacterium | reverse complement strand
ATAGGATTTATTTCGTCTCCAAAATTAAGAATAAATTTATTTGATAATTTTAAAAAAATGAAATTTAAATTCCCAGTTTTAATTGCAAAGTCTTCTATAGTATCAAAGTATTCAAAAATACTCGAAGGTACTATAGTGCATCAATAGCTCTTTATGATAAAATTAAAGGTGAAATGCATTCGTTATTCTTAGGTGGCCTTTCACAATATGACTTGGTGAATGAAAAATTGGTAAAAGACGACCAAGTACCCTTTGTAAAGACGATTAGTTTATTAACTCAAAACAATAACGGGGAATACAAAGAGTTTAAATTAAATGAAGCCATGCCCAATTATTTAGGCGCAAGTGCTGAGTTTTTATTTAATCCTGACATACCCCAAATTAGTCATGAAATTGTCGATTTAAATCGTTTAAACCAAGATACCGTGTTTTTAGGTTACATCTACGGTGGTATTGAGAGTACGAGCCAAAACCCATTCTCAAATAATACTATAAGCGACACCCGTGCAAACCCCACACTTTTTAAAGTAAAACTCATTAAAGATGCTCAAGCGGGTTCGAATTACCTCCAAAGAATTCCTGATGTGACGGTTTTCCCCAATCCAAATAAAACTGGAAAAGTATTCATCCAATTCCCTTTTGAAATTACAACGGCAACAGTAAATGTGTTCAACCAAGTTGGTGCTTTAACCCAATCTATTCCTGTTAAAGCCAATTTAGAAAATAAGGTGTTTTTTGACATCGACCCGTCTACTCCATCTCAGATTTTATACCTACACATCAAAGGAAAAGATGGCCAAATCTATCGGAAGAAATTAATTTGGCAAAATGAGTTCTAACAAAAAATAGTGCCTAAGAAAGATTGATCAATACTTAATGATCCGGTGATATTCTTCACCCACTTTCAGGACATACACTCCCGAATCTAAAAGTTTCGTATCAATTCGATAAAGATTGGTCGCAAAGGGCTCTACCTGAATTGTACAACGTTGACCTGCGGCCGAATACAAGGTAAAATTATCTTGGGGGATATAAGTGAAAACCTGTAACACATCCCCCACGGGATTAGGGTAAATACGAACGGAGTGATATGTAAGCTTAAATGTATTATTGGTAGTGGTATCCGAAACTTCTTGAGCTTTTTCTAATTCGCTTAACGTAGCTTCAAAACAGGGAGCAAAACTTTTACTTTCATCATAAACTTGATCGGGTAATAAAACGTATTCTTTCTTTACGTCTTGATCTTTGAATATTTCTAAAGTGCCCTCTTCGCTACTTTTATTGCCATAAACCATCCATACCTTATCGGCTAGCAATTTATTTTCTATTGGATTTTTCCCTTTGTATGAAACGAGATCAGCGTCGCCCCCCAATTTTTCAAGGGCAGCCACTACTCGCGTATCTGTCATGTTAACGGCGTTTCGACTGGCATGAGATATGAAGACATGATCGCCTGGATTGATGGCTTCCACCAAATTAACAAAAGCCGATATATGGTTGGTATCGGTAAAATCGAAATGATAATACACTTGTTCGTTAGTGGGATGACCGAAGGATGTCCATTTTTTACCATCATCACAAAGCGGTGTCTGTCCGGAAACAGGCGTGGGCTCTAATGTCGATCGGTCTATAACTACAACATCAAATCCTGAAGTACATTTTGTCGAGTAATGCAAAATTTGATTCGCAGTGGTCCAGAATCTTATTCCATCATTTGTAAAATTACCTACCATATACACCTGTTTAAAGGGACATGGATTTTGATTAATTGGATATACGTCCGTTTCTCGAGCCTCCCCGGATGTATCAAAATAGTATAATCGGATATTCGTACACATTACTTCCTGAGGCTCTTCGCTGTAATTTTGCACCGTCACAAATTCTTGTGAATCTCCGGGGTATATATCAAAGTCAAACGACACTCTTTGAGTAGTTCGAATGCTAAATTGAACATTCTTGCCTGTGTATGTGCCACTTTTACTTACGGTTCCCAGTCCAATGCCTAGATCGGCTGGCCAAAAAACCATCAATTCTGAATTGTGAAACCATGTGCAAATGATCGCACCCGCATTAATTTTCTGGTTCGTTTCATTTACTACATAATAAATCATTGAGTCTTTTTGAGCGCGCATTCCCAATCGAACATCCTGGGAAGCTCCGTTTTTAAAAAGACAAAAAACCAAAACTATGGCTATTATTCGCGACATAATTCAACCAAATTTACCCGTTAGTAAAAGAATAAACAACAATTTCCAATCAAGTTTACCCAAGTGCTTTTGTACCTTTGCGTTATGAGATGGGTTATCCAAAGGGTTTTGGAGGCGGATGTGCGTGTAAATCAACAATTAGTAGGTCAAATTGGCCAAGGTTTGTTGATTTTATGCGGAATTGAAGAAAATGACACAGAAAGGGACGCCGATTGGTTAATAAAAAAAACCATACAGATGCGCATTTTTTCTGACGCTGAAGATAAAATGAACTTATCCGTTTTGGATGTAAAAGGTAGTATTCTATTTATAAGTCAGTTTACCCTTCACGCGCTTACTGCAAAAGGGAATAGGCCCTCATTCATTAGGGCTGCGAATCCCGATTTTGCGCGGAAGTTATACACTTATTCATTGTCAAAATTAAAAGAAACACTTGCTGAGAATATACAAAGTGGTGCTTTTGGGGCGGACATGAAAATAAACAGCAGATTAGACGGACCGGTTACAATCATCGTCGATAGTAAAAGTAGAGAATAATCACCGGTAGTAAATAATGTTGTCGATTAAGCGAATATTCTCCAAATATCCCGCAAATACCCATGCGCGATTCATTAACCCCGCCTCCGTATGTAACTCAATTTCCAAAGGTTCTAAATATTCAGTTTGAATATCCTTAGTGGCCAAATAGTTTATTCCCCACTGTATCTCCTGGGGGAAGTCTTTTAAACGGCTTAAAACTTCGTAAATAGCCGAGGCTTTTTCACGCCCTTTTTCCGATAATCGCATATTTCGGCTGCTCATTGCCAATCCGGTATTTTCACGTTCTGTAGCGACTGTTACAATATTTAGATTTGGATATTTTACCGACGCAAACTCCTTTATTACCATGCATTGTTGCAAATCTTTCTGACCGAAATAAGCCGTGTCGGGTTTCATCCAATGAAAAAGGCGATCAACAACATTAACGACACCCTCAAAATGCCCGGGCCGAAAATCGCCCTCTAATCCAAGCGCATTTGTGCCTGGCAGAGCACTTTCATAGGTGTCGTTTTTTGGGTATACCTCACTTGTAATCGGTAAAAAAACCGCATCCACACCGACTGCCTTTAAAATACGAAGGTCGTTCTCCAGGGTTTTCGGATAATTGATAAGATCCTCGGCTTTATTAAACTGTTTGGGATTCACAAAAATACTGACCACCACTTTCCCCATTTCTTTTTTGGCCTGATGCACCAATTTGAGGTGCCCATTATGCAAAGCACCCATGGTTGGAACAAATCCTAACGTTTCCTCTAATGATTCGCGATAGCCTCGCCATTTATCTCGTGTAAAAAACAGTTTCATATGCCAAAAAGCCTTGCAAATAAAGGAAGAACCAAAGGAATTGTTTTGAAAAGTCGGATTTTTTTCGTTAATTTTGTAAACTGTCCTTCTGAAGGAACACAACCAAGCTTATGGAAGTAAAAAAGAAAAGAGTGTTGTTTGTTAGTTCTGAAATGTCTCCCTTTCTTGAGACCTCTCCACTCGCAACAATTACCAGAATGCTGCCCCAAGCATTACAAGAACAAGAAAATGAAATTCGTATTTTAGTCCCTCGCTTCGGTGTAATCAATGAACGCCGCAATCGTTTGCACGAGGTAGTACGTTTATCAGGAATTAACATTTCAATCGACGATAATGATAATCCACTTGTAATTAAAGTAGCCTCCGTTCCCAACACCAAAATGCAGGTGTACTTTCTAGACAACGAAGACTTCTTCCATCGCAAAGCTGTTTTTAACGATGATGATGGCAAGTTCTTCGACGATAACGACGAGCGCACCATATTCTTTTGCAAAGGGGTTATGGAAACCGTAAAAAAACTAGGATGGGCTCCCGACATTATCCACTGTCAAGGTTGGATGACAAGTTTGATCCCTCTTTATTTGAAAACCATCTACAAAAACGAACCCGTTTTTTCCAATGCCAAAATTGTATACAGCGTTTACCATGAAGCCTGCAACGATTCTTTAGGGGCCGATTTTATGCGTAAAGCAAGCATGAATAGTATCGACGATTCGTGCTTAGAATGCTTTGGAAATGGCTCTGTTAATCAAGTAAACATTGGTGCGGTTAAACATTCCGATGCCATCGTTACAGGCTGTGATGAAGCCCATAAATCTGTTGAAGATTTCCTTGAAGGAAAACTAGTCATGAGACATACCGACGAGAACATACAAGAAGATTATGTTTCGTTCTACGAAAAGCTCATGTCCTAAAAACATACGTCATACTTTCTGACCTACGTCTCGTGAAGTTCACATCGAAAATCGCACTCTTACTTGTCCTTTTTGGATTGGCCCAATCTTGTCAAAAACGCGAAGGAAATATAATCTTACCCGGCCAAACCAATACCGGACAACTTTCACTGCAAATACGCGATAGTTTTTTACTTAAAACACATACCGTACGAGAAGATTCGCTTCCAGGAAATGGTTTAAGTTATTGTCTTATTGGTTCTATTAACGACCCTGAATTAGGTCCAAGCACGGCCAGCATGTACGCCGACTTGATTCTAATTGAACCAAACTCGAACTTCCCCAATACGCTCATGCCCGATTCTGCCGTTCTGTTTATTCCCACAGTAGATGGATTAAATCATTACGGGAACCGTAACTACCCTCTGGAATTAGGTATTTATCCAATTACAGAAACGGTTGATGCAGGAAAAACGTATTACCAAACCGACACTGTAGGTATCGATAAAAGTATCAAGACCCGTTACACGGGGCCCCTCAATAATAAATATACCGATAGTATTCCTTACCGAAAATCAAAGCTAAAGCCCTACAATGGTCTTCGTGTGAAGCTTTCAAATGATTTTGCTGAGAAGCTTATGTCGTTGCCTCAAGAGGCCTACGAAACCAACGACGGCTTAGACAAACACTTCAAAGGAATCGCCATATTACCAGAAAATACACACCGTGTTCTTCCTGGAGATGGGTGTTTCACTGTATTTGATGTTAACAATGTGCTATCACTTGATTACAGAGCAAAAATTTTACTGTACTACGGCGATTCGAACACATTTGTGTTTGGTTTTGCCGGCAGAAAACAAACTATCAATCATGGCAAAACGGGCCCATACCCAACGCCCGTAAACGAACAATTAAATGCTCCTGATTCTACGTTTAATGAAACCTATTGTCAAGCATTAAATGGCGTAAAAACGCATATCGAAATCCCAAAATTATTCGATTTAATATCTGAAAATAATATTGCTATCAATAATGCATATATCGAATTCAGCATAACAAATTACAGCGAATACTTTTTTGCCGCTCCGCGACTCAATCTGTTTCAACCCGCCACACTTGGGTCAAGACGGAATTTTCTCATCGAAGATGCTGCCTCCTTGTCGAATTATGGCGGAGTCTACAATCCAAGTACCGGAACCTATCGGTTCACTATCACCCGACACTTACAAAATCTTCTTAACAACAAATATTTTAACGACTTAGATAGAAATTGGGGGCTTTATTTAGCCGTACCAAGTGATCAACCCGTAATTGGAGCTAGAAGCATCATCGACCACTCCAAAACCAAATTACACGTAACCTACACCAAACTTAATTAGAATTAATTCGTTTTCTTACTTAGATGAGCAATCGCAAACCCTACCAATTAGTAAGTCGTGAATGGAAATCCACTGATACAACATTTACCGTAAACGGAGTAGAAATCGGTAAGGAACTTATTATGATTGCAGGACCCTGTGCGGTTGAAAACGAAGAACAAATTTTTACTATTAGCGAATTTCTCGCCAAGCAAAATATCAAATTCATGCGCGGAGGTGCATACAAACCTCGCACCAGTCCCTACTCGTTTCAAGGATTAAAAACCGAAGGGTTGGTAATGATGAGGAAAGCCGCTGATGCACATGGGTTGGCCGTTGTTTCTGAGATAATGAGTATCGATAAAGTTGATGAATTCAATGAGTATGTCGATATATTCCAAGTTGGAACACGGAACATGCAAAATTATCCCCTTTTGCGTGCCTTAAGTAAAAACAACAAACCGGTACTTTTAAAAAGAGGAATGAGCAGCACCATTGAAGAATGGCTGCTTGCTGCCGAGTATATCGTTTCTGGCGGAAACGAAAAGGTAATTTTATGCGAAAGAGGAATTAGAACATTTGAAGACGCCACTCGCAATACACTCGATTTATCGGCAATACCATTAGTAAAACATTTGAGCCACCTTCCCGTTATCGTCGATCCAAGTCAGGGTACCGGGGTGCGTGAGTTGGTTTCCCCCATGAGCGCAGCGGCGATTGCTGCAGGCGCGGATGGAATTATTGTAGAAGTGCACAACCAGCCTACTGAAGCATTAAGCGATGGCGAACAAAGTATTTACCTTGACCAGCTTGAAAAACTTATTGGCAAATTGTCTAAGATTGCCGCTTTAGATGAAAAACGCTTCGATTTTCAGTCTCCAAACGTGAATATCCCCTCGTAATTTTTTTTTAAGCCCTACCACTATTATCTTCGGGGGCTGAGCATGAGTAACGAAAAACAATCATGGGGTACCCGAGTTGGTTTGATACTAGCAATGGCGGGAAATGCCGTAGGTCTTGGAAACTTTCTTCGATTTCCCGTTCAAGCCGTAAATAACGGAGGCGGAACATTTATAATTCCTTATTTGGTGTGTTTTTTCCTTATGGGAATTCCGTTGTTATGGATAGAGTGGTCCACCGGTAGATTTGGAGGTCGCAATGGAAACCACTGTACTCCTTTCATTCTCGATAATATGGGCAAAAAACGCCTATGGAAATATATAGGTGTCTTTGGAATATTTACGAATATCGCAGTAGCCGCATATTATACATACATTGAGAGTTGGACTCTGAGCTATGTTTTTCATTCTCTGAAACAAAGCTTCGCCGGTCTCAATCAATTTGAAGTAGCCAACCTCTTTGGAAGCTATGTCGATTTAAACACCAACACCATGGGGATTCCTTTCGAACCCGTAGTATTATACATTTTTTGCTTAGCTATTAACGTATACATATTGTCCAAAGGACTTGAAGGCGGAGTAGAAAAGGTAGCCAAAATTGGAATGCCTTTGCTAATTGCATTTGGGGTGTTTTTGGCAGTGCGCGGATTAACTTTGGGCAGTAATGGCGCACCAGCAGGATGCACCGATTGTAATGCATTCCTAGGATTGGATTTTCTTTGGAAACCCGATTTTAATAATCTGTGGGATGCAAAAGTTTGGTTGGCAGCTGCTGGACAGATATTTTTCACGCTTTCTGTAGGTATGGGTACCATTCACTGCTATGCCGCATATGTTAAACCCAAGCAAGATGTTGCTTTAAATGCGATGGCCGCCGGTTGGATGAATGGATTTGTTGAAATTGTTCTAGGAGCTTCAATCGTTATACCTATTGCCGTGGGTTACCTTGGTCTCGACTGGGTAAAAGAAAATGCATCCTTTTCAATGGCATTTCAAACCATGCCTTTTCTGTTTGGAAAGTGGGGAACCGCTTTAGCCACCGCCGCTGGTTTTATGTGGTTTGGATTGCTCTTTTTTGCAGGAATTACCTCATCGTTAGCTATGGGAACCCCATGGATGGGCTTCATGCAGGATGAGTTCGGATATAGTATAAAAAAATCTGCCATAACATTCGGAATTGTGACCCTAATTATGGGTCTTCCCACAGTGCTTTTCTTTAAAGAAGGTGTATTCGATCAATACGACTATTGGGCAGGTACCGTTGTGCTTGTGGTGTTTGCACTTGCCGAAAGTATCCTATTTGGATGGATTTTCGGCATTGATAAAGGCTGGGATGAAATTAATCAGGGCGCTGATATCACGCTTCCTAAAATTTACAAACCCATTTTAAAATACATAACTCCTACCATGTTACTCATAATTTTTATGGGTAGTTTGGTTTTGCCAAAAGACAACGATTGGGAAAAGGCATTTAAAGAGGAATGGATATTTGACGAATCAAATAGCATCATTGGTCAAATTACCAATAGCGATATCAAGCATAACCGCTCATGGTTTTCTAGCACTTACGAATCCCCGACAGAGGGCATAGTAACAAACATCTCCACAGGAGAAGAAGGCATTCTACCCGTGATTACAATAGGAAAGGCCCCCGAAAGTCCACTTATATCGTTAGACGAATTAAAAACCGTTGAAACAGTAAAACAGATAGAATTACACAATGTCGATGACGCAATTGACGTAAAACCAGGTCAAATTATTGAAGCAGGATTTCCAATTGCCAAAGGTTGGCATGTGAATCCCATTTTTTATCGTGGATTTGCCCGTTTAATGCTGCTTGGTCTATTCCTTTATTTGGCAATCTTAGTTCGAATCGCTAACAAAAAAAGAAAAGCAAACGTATGAGCAACAGTGCCTTAATAACCATGATATTGACGCAACTATTCGTAACTGCGGTGACCGGATATTTCTTCTATAAGGTTTTAAAAACTCCCAATAAAAAAGAGGAGTGATTTTTACTTTATTACCCCTAATTCTTTACCTACTTTAGTAAAAGCTGCAATAGCTTTATCAATATGTTCAGGCGTATGTGCTGCTGAAAGTTGGACGCGAATTCGCGCTTGGTCTTTTGGTACTACTGGATAGAAGAAACCAATAACATAAATCCCTTCCGCCAGTAACTTATCGGCCATAATTTGACTCAACTTCGCATCGTATAGCATAATCGGAACGATGGCACTGGCCCCATCACGATAATCAAAACCAGCCGCTTTCATCCCCGATTTAAAACGATTCACATTCTGTTCAAGTCGATCGCGTAACTCGGTGGTTTCCGTAAGCATATTTAAGACTTCAATGCTGGCTCCCACAATACTTGGTGCTAAAGAATTCGAGAATAAATACGGACGTGAGCGCTGTCT
>JALRKL010000066.1 GCA_023268875.1 Bacteroidia bacterium | reverse complement strand
CAGGTTGAAATAAACGACGAATTGCCTTATTTACCCAAATTACAAGGCGGTTTTATATTAGGATATTCGGTAAAATCTTACCAAATATTTATTCAAAGTGTTTATCAATCGGAGAGAAGAAGTTTTGCCGGTTCGGGAAATGCAGATTTACCTGCTGCTTGGGTTCATAATTTGGGAGCATCATATACTTTGAAAAATTGTACCTTCAAACTTAGTGTGCAAAACGCTACAAATTCGGAACACGTGGTAGCTGCACGTCCTGCGGGTTTCAGGTTGTATGCTCCAAGGATGGTATTGGGTACATTTATTTTCCAACTTTAACCGATAACGCAAGGATAAATTAATGGTAGCAGAAGGCGCATAAATTTATTGCCCAATTTGTGGCCACTAAAAATTAAGCACAAAAAAACCCTTCCTTGGAAGGGTTTTTTTGTGCTTAATTATAGTTATTTCTTTTTCGCGTTTAGCGTTACGCTGATCTTCAATGATAGAGGGAATCCTCCAAAATCCATTGTTTCATAAAAGGGTTTACCCTTTAGCGCTACGTTATTGCCACTTAAAGTAACGGTATACTCTTCAAAATCAGTCATGTTTGTCTTGTCTTCGTATAACTTTAAAATAGGTGCATTATAGGTATAATAGCCTGTATCTGAATCTATCATGCCATCTTCATCAAAAGTAGTAATTACATCACCATTGGCTCTTAGGTCAATTACCATCTCGTTTGCGGCATACGTTTCGGAAACAGTTGTATCTATCAGGTTGCCATTGGTCATGCTGTCTTGAACACGTGAGGTAATGTCTGTTACCTCCCATATAGCAACAATAGGGCTTACAGTTGGGGTGTCTGTGGTTGGTTCGTCATCTGTACATGCAGAGATTCCTAAGGCGAATACAGCTGCAAATCCGAATAAATACTTTTTCATAATAGTTATGTTTTCGTGGCAAATATAGGTTAAAATGGGTTATATTGATATTTTTTGCGTTCGACCTTACTGAGCCCTATTAAGTTATTGAGGGTTATGTTTATTGGTCTAATGAATGAAGAAAGTTTTGTGCATGGGTTAAATGTGCTTGCTTTTTTTCTTCAGACATTTTGTCGTAGGTAATAACCATCATTCCCAATCGGGGATTTTGTTGAAAGAATTGGCGGTGTTCATGGATGAACCGCCAGTACAAACCGTCCCAAATTTCTTGCCATGGTTCTTTCTTTTTCTGGTAATCAGACATCTTGGTAATGTAATTAGAACCTGAGAAATAGGGTTTAGTCGTAATTAATCCGCCATCGGCAAATTGAGACATTCCATATATATTAGGTACCATAACCCAATCGTAGGCATCAATAAAAAGTTCCATGAACCATTGGTAAACCTCGAGAGGGTGAAATTCACAAAGAAGAAAGAAATTTCCTAATACCATTAAACGCTCTATGTGATGCGCGTAACCTGTTCTTAAAACTTTCTTAATAACCATGTCCACGGGTTCAATTCCCGTGGTGCCGTCGTAAAATGATTTGGGAATTTTACGCTTGAAGTTCCAAAAGTTTGATGTGCGTTGTTTACGCCCTTCACGGTGATAAACGATACGCATAAACTCTCTCCACCCAATAATCTGTCGAATAAAGCCCTCGGTTGAGTTAATCGGAATATTTTTCTCTTCTGCGAAACTTAAAGTACGTGCGAGGATATACTCGGGATTGATTAATCCGATATTTAATGCGGGTGTGAGAACCGAATGATATAGAAAATGTTCCTCTGGATTTTTGCCAAAAGCATCTTCAAAATCTCCAAATAATAAAAAACGCTCTTGTAAAAATACCTCAAAGGCGTTTTTAGCTTCCTCCGATGTACTTGGATAAAAGAAATTTTGTGCTTCAAAGTAATCTAAACTCCCTAAGGAATTGCTGTAGTGTTGTAGCACATAATCTTTAGCACTTCGGAAATCTTTACCGAGATCAGCAAAACGTATCGATGGAAAAGTATGCGATTTTGGATATGATTTTCGGTTCTCAGAGTCAAAGGTGAGCTTTCCGCCCAAAGGCTTTTGTTGCTCATCCATTAATACATTCAAGCGTTTACGCTGGAAAGAATAAAAGTCGGTTTGGAAATACCGTTTTTTTGAGTCAAAAAACTCGTAACCCATTTCTATGGGAGTAATGAAATTGGGATTTGCGTGTATTTTTAAATCTACACTATGGCCTTGAAGTCCTTCCCTGATATGTTTACTCAACCAATCGTCCTCGGGTTCAACTACGTGAATTTCGGTATGATTTTTACTTAGCTCGTCAAATAGTTTTTGGGCATTTGCTAAAGGAGATTGTGCGTCGATATATCGCACAGGGATTCCTTTTTTTATAAGCATCTCTGCATAGCGCATCATACTCAAACGGTGGAAAACCCGTTTGGTTACATGGTAGGCGTAGTGATTAAAGATTAAGTCGGATTCCACCAAAACGACATTCGGGGCAGCCTCAATCGCAGGATGATTCTCGAATAATTGGTGGGGGAATACAACGCTTACTAAGTTCACGCTTTGATAACAATTTCGAATACAAAAGGTTGTAAAATTCTATTAAATGATTTTAGGGATACTTTGTCGACTATATAAATATTGAATCATAAATGATTGTAAATTGCGCGGTTCAATGAAGAAGTACCTATTTCTAGCAGCAGCATGGTTGATGATATTGTCAGCACAGGCACAAGGATTTGCTAATATGAAGTTTGAAATTCAGGGCGGAGTGGCTGATGCGACAGGTCTTTCATAAATTCCGAGAAACCGCTGATATTGCCCAGGTTCGTTCCCCGCAGAAAATCGAGCATCTCCCGCGACTCAGCCAGTTGCTGTTCCCGCGAGGAAAGCTCCTCTACCAGGGCCGGATCACTGCCACGTCGCGCCAGGTTTTGCTGCAATTCATTCGTAATATTGGTTTGCGCCGCAAGACGCTCCTGTGCCAACTGCAACTCGCTTTGCAGGTCACGTTGCTGAACGACCTCGACCACGGCAAGCACGACCAGCACGATGAGCAGGACAACCGCCCCCTGCAGCACCCCACGCCCGCTGATGTAATTGCGGCTGGGCCGGAACTCGGCCAGATACAGATTGATCTGCTGGGTCATGACACGCCCGCCTTAGCAGTTCTCATTGCAGCACCGATTACAATCGCGCAGCTGTGTTGCATCTCGGCATTCAGGGGCTCCGCCATGTCGAGCGAATTCGCAAAATCCAGAACCCCGACTTGAACCGACATCACTTCAGACAGACTGGCGACCATT
>JALRKL010000180.1 GCA_023268875.1 Bacteroidia bacterium | reverse complement strand
TTGTAAGCAACTGGCTTGCGTTTTTATAGAAATCGCTTTTCAAAAACAAATCGTTTTAAATAAAAATTATAAAAAAAAAACCAGGCCGGTAATAAGGAGTTTCGCCAGGTACAAATGTGAACTCCAAAAATCATAAGCTTGAATCCAACCCATCAAAAACCCACCCAATAATATTCCAATTATCGACACCAGTATGCTCAATAAAAAGGTAGGTAAAAGCCCTCGCTCCCTTAAAAACACGTATTTATTTTGAACTAAAAAATTCACCAACATTCCGGTGCTTGCCGAAAAATAATGGGCCTTAACTGCATCAATTTCGATAAAAACCAATCCCATAAATAAGGAATAATCAATCCCTGTAGCCAGCAACGAAGCGAAACCAAACTGCACTTTAAGCTTAATAAGTTCTATGAGGGTTTGCGGTTTGGGAGACATGGTGTAGTGGCAAAACTAAGGAAGATTGTATTAATTGTGGATAAATAGTTGTATCTTTGCGGCGCAATAGTTTGCGAGTGGGAACAATTTTTGTTCGAATCACCCAGATTCCAACGCCCGAATTTCTACTTTAAAGCGTTGCCGATTAATCTTATTAATGAGCACATTTAACGAATTGGGATTAAGCCCCCAAATGCTGGCTACTGTCGAAGTACAGGGTTACAGCACCCCCACGCCTATTCAAGAGGCGGCGATTCCCGCAATTTTAAGCGGAAAAGACTTGTTTGCAACCGCGCCTACCGGAACCGGTAAAACGGCGGCGTTTGCGATTCCCATCTTGCAGAAAATGATGGAGAATCCTTCTAAAAACATCAATACGTTGGTATTGGCACCTACCCGGGAATTAGCACATCAAATTTCCGATAACTTTAAGAAATACGCGGCTAAAACGCCTTTGCGTATTACCTTAATTTACGGAGGTGTTCCTCAATTTCGTCAGGTCGACAACCTAAAGCGCGGTACGCAAATCGTAATCGCTACCCCAGGTCGTTTATTAGACCTTATGGAGCAAGGTTATGTTAACTTAAAGCATGTTGAACATTTCGTATTAGACGAATGTGACCGTATGCTCGATATGGGTTTCATCAGTGATATCCGTGAAATTGGCACTAAGTTAGAGTCACTCTCCAAGCAAACCATGTTGTTCTCAGCCACCGCTTCTAAAGAAATCCGTGTGCTGTCAGAAGAACTACTAAACGATCCTGAAAGAATCGATATTGTTCCCACCGAAGAACAAAAGCCAAAGATTTCTCAGTGGTTGTTCGCTGTTGGTCAGAAAAACAAAGAAGAATTATTAGTAGATCTATTACAAGATCCCGATATCGATGCTATGATTGTGTTCTCAAGAACCAAACACGGCGCCGATAAATTGGTGAAATTACTTCGCGATGCCGATGTAAGCGCTTGTGCGATCCACGGCGATAAATCTCAACGCGAACGTACCCGTAACCTTGACAATTTCAAAACAGGTCGCGATCGAGTGTTAGTGGCAACCGACGTAGCCGCTCGTGGTGTAGATATTCCCGCGCTTAATTACGTGTTGAATTTCGACATGGCAGAAGATCCTGAGACACATACCCACCGTATCGGTCGTACCGGTCGCGCAGGTAAAGAAGGTCTCGCTATCTCTTTCTGTAGCCCACATGAAGCCAAACACCTTCATGCCTTACAAAAAGAATACGGTCAAGATGTATTGTTAGAAATGGAACACGATTTCCGTATCGAATTGCCTGAAAAGCACAGTGGCAGTAGCCGCCGTCCATCTGGTAATTCTCGTGGAAAGTCATCTTACGGCCGCAATCAAGGAGCGCATAAGTCTGGCGATTACCGCGGTAGAGGCGGAAACGACTCTCGCAGAAGCGACGCCCCACAAGGCGAACGTAGAAGTGGTGGCGGTGAATTCCGTGGCGAAAGAAATCGCGACAACTCAAGAGGCGGTGATACCCGTTCTTTTTCAGACCGTCGTAGTTCAAGTGATAGACCCAATAGAAATTCCGATCGCCCCCAAAGAAGTGGTGATTCACGCCCATCTGGTGAATTCCGTGGAAGTCGCAGAGACGACTCACGCCCAGCCGGCGGTGGTGAATTTCGTGGTAAACGCAGCGAAGGTGGTTCACGCGATAATCGTTCTTCTGGTGATTTTCGTGGCAACCGCAGCAGCGAACCCCGTCGTAAAGTAACCCGTTAATCGTTTTTAATAAAACATAAACACCTATTACTCAAAGGCCGTTTCTATTTGGAAGCGGCCTTTGTCATTTTATAGGAATTTCAACATAATTCGTAGCTAAATTGCAGCATGTTTCGATTTTATATCGCAATTTGTTTTTGCATTTCATTTGTAACTTCCTACGCCAAATCGCCATCGGATTCGATAGTTATCAAGCGTAGCGCACGGAGCGCACAAAAATCCATCCTACAAATACCATATCAATCTCCCTTAAATACTGATAGGCCTTCTCTTTCAGACAACTCTTATGTATTACCGGTAGGAGGCTTTCAGCACGAAATGGGGTTTCAAATCAATTTCATCCAAAATAACCCATTACCCAATAGCAAAACCCAATATACGGGCATGCTGCCCTATAATTCCTTTCGCTTGGGAATAAATAAAAGACTCGAACTCCGATTGGCAACAGCATTATTAAGAGACCCTCAAAATAACCAAACTCCATATGGAGTCTCCGATCTAGAAATTGGATTCAAGCTTCAAATAAAAGAAAATCTGGCTTGGATAACCCATATCGGTATTCCAAACGGCACGAATGGGTATTCACTAGAGACCCAATACCTCAGTAACAAGATATCCGGTACTTTACCGCTTGGTAAAACCTCTGTTATTTCTAATATAGGTATGACCATTTTTAAAAACCCTACCACCCAGTTAAACCAGCGAAATTGGCTATCCACTTTGGTAATTGCTCATAATATTAATCTCCAAACTTTCGTATTTTCAGAAGCCTTTCTGCAATATCAAGTAAGTGGATTGGGATTAGACCGAACATTGGTTCAAGCACCCGGATTTGATTTTGGGGTTGCCCATAAAACGAGTACAAATACCCAAATTGATTTGAGCTATGGATATATAAAAAATCAACCCTTTATTAATTTAGGCCTTAGTTGGGGTGCATTTAAAACACCAACTCGCAGAATAAGACCTCTGATTACTCCCGAATTCTGATTTCTAATTGATCCTAAAAGTAGGCAAATAAAATCCGGCAAGTCTGATATTCAGATACTTCAATTATTACTCAAAACAGTATTATACAAACTCACGGCAAATCAAACAATCTTCGACCTTATGACCTCGTGCCGGACAATATTCACGGCCAAAGAAGATAATCTGCAAATGCAATTTATTCCAAGTTTCCCTCGGAAATAAACGCTTTAAATCTTTCTCCGTTTGCTCCACATTCTTTCCATTAGTAAGCTTCCAGCGTTGTGCCAGTCGGTGAATATGTGTATCTACCGGGAATGCCGGCACGCCAAAAGCCTGACTCATCACCACGCTCGCTGTTTTATGCCCTACCCCCGGTAATGCCTCTAACTCCTCAAAACTTTGCGGCACTTCACCCCCATATTTTTCAATTAAAATCACACTCAACCCGTGTATGGCCTTACTTTTAAACGGGCTCAAACCACAAGGTTTGATAATTTCACGAATTTCTTCCACACTTAAAGTGACCATTTGTTGTGGTGTGCGGGCACGTTCAAATAAATGAGGCGTAATTTTATTCACCCGCTCGTCTGTGCATTGCGCACTTAATAAAACCGCAATCAGCAAGGTATACGCATCGGTATGATCTAAAGGAACCGGTGTTTCTGGATACAATCGTTCCAATGTTTCTGCGACAAAAGCAACCCGTTCTTTCTTTTTCATAATCGATAAAATTCTAAAACAAATCTAATAATTCACTTCTTGAAAAACCCTCAAAAGCTTTCTCTAAAATAGCCATGCGCAAGGGCTTCCCGAGCATATCTTCACAATTTTTCTCAAAACACAATTCACCAGCGTCATTTTTTATCTGCAATACCTCGATAGCGTCTTGATACACCTTCATCTCTAAAGAAAAATTACCCGAAGACCAATTCATGTTTCTTCGATGAGTATACCTCGGACTATAGCCCAGAATCCAAGAATCTTGACTAAATTTTTCTTGGGAAATCTGTTCACACCGCAACAATTCATCAGAACTTAATTTTCCGAATGATGTTCCATAAAAGGACTCAAAACCTACTAAAAGTTTTTCGATGAAACTTTCAGTTGGTCCCAAATCGTGCCAATTTCTAATATTGGTAACATCACTGCGATTGCTCGGAACCGATTTACCTTCATATTTACCCTCGCTGTGAATCGCATTTCCCAAAGATTGTAAATCGGCATCATACAAAAGTGTTCCGTGATGCAAACCTTTCAACCCTTTTTGGTAAATGTGTTGGGCATTCCCGCTTATTTTTATTCCTTCCAATAATAGATCGTCACGTTCACTATAAGTAGTTTCTATACCAATTGAGCGCAATACCACTCTTACCGGCTCTAAGTAACGCTTGTAATCTACCGCGCGTTCCATGCCTTCGGTTAGACACTTTATGAAGGTAAAATTCACATTCCCCATGTCATGAAACACGGTTCCTCCGCCTGAAAGACGGCGCGCGATTCGAATATTGTTTTGATCGCAAAACTTATAGTTAGCCTCGCCGCAGGAGTTCTGATGCTTCCCACAAACAACCGCATCTTTACTGCGCCAAATCATCAAAACATCGCCGACAAACTCGTGTAGGAAATACGATTCTGCAGCTAGATTTTTATAAATATCATGTTCCGTTGAATAGACTAAGCGCATATCGAATTCTTAATCCATACTGAAAGTTTTACGACGTAACTCAAAGTTTTGTCCCAAATAAACCTTCCTGACCATCTCGTCTTCGGCCAATTCTTCCGCCGTACCTTGTTTGAGTAGCTTACCCTCGAACAACAAATAAGCCCTATCGGTTATACTCAGAGTTTCCTGAACGTTATGATCGGTTATAAGAATTCCAATATTTTTTGATTTTAACTTATATATGATCGACTGTATATCTTCTACTGCAATGGGATCTACGCCTGCAAAGGGCTCATCTAAGAGAATAAAATGCGGATCGGTAGCAAGAGCACGTGCAATCTCGGTTCTGCGCCTCTCACCACCACTGAGGACCTTTCCAAGATTCTTGCGCACTTTACCTAAACTAAATTCGTTAATAAGCTGTTCCAGTTTATCCTTTTGTTCTTTTGGGGAAAGCTTGGTCATCTCTAATATGGCCTTAATGTTATCCTCTACGGATAAATCACGAAAAACCGAAGCCTCCTGGGGCAAATAACCCAAACCTTTACGCGCACGCTTGTACATGGGCAAGTGCGTAATGGCTTCATCCTCTAAAAAAATATCACCTTGATCGGGCTGCACGAGGCCAACAAACATGTAAAACGTCGTTGTCTTTCCCGCCCCGTTAGGACCCAAAAGACCTACAATTTCACCGGTATTTACCGAAACGGTAACTTCATTTACCACACGTTTTGCCCCGTACTGCTTTACCAAGGCATTGGATTTCAACAGCATCTTACAAAGATAAACGGAATTACCCGTTATGGCTTGATTTAGCCCTTAATTAATACTACCTTTGTAGCAGGCGGTACGGCCAGCTCCTTGTCAACTCCCCCAGGTCTGGAAGGAAGCAAGGGTAGCAGGTTGTAGCGGCGCGATACCGCCTTTTTTTAAAACCAGTTTGTAATCAATTCTTTTACTTGTTTGCCTTCCGCTTCTGCTTTGAAGTTCAGCACGACTCTATGTCCCAACACCCAATGAGCGACACTTTATTAGCATTATCGCTCGCCTGATTACGCAATCCCATAACTGGAGTATTGGCACCAACGTCAGCAACAATAAATGTGTTATCAACAGTGCAACCTGTGGCACTGGCAATGGCAGTAATGCGAACAGGCCGAAT
>JALRKL010000035.1 GCA_023268875.1 Bacteroidia bacterium | reverse complement strand
CTCATTCAACTGAGCGTTTTCTAACTTGCCGATTTCTATAATGGGATTAAACGCATCCGAATAAGGAATTCCACCCATTGAATAATTCATTTCAGTATAGGTCTCAGCCCATGGGTCTTTAAAATTGGGCAGATCCCCTGTAGCCTCGGGTTTGCATGAAAATAAAAAGGACCCTAAAAGGACCCATATTCGAAAACGCATATTCAAATTTACAATTAAAAAACGGGCATTAGAGAAGGGCTATATCTATCGACTTACGGGTTAAACCGTTTCAGTGATTCTAATTTAGGAGAATCTCTGAAACGGTTGCCCCCAAAAAAGTTAGAAATATTGATTACCAGAATTATCTGAAGGATAAGCACCGATATCGGTACTAGGCTGCATGATGCTAGGCGCTAAATCACCCGTTGAATTCCATTGAACTTGAACAGGTCCCCACTGCTTTGTACCCTTTCCGATACAAGGAGAACCGGATTTTAAACGAAAATCTTTATTACCTTTTTCGTTGATACCTTGCTTTTGGTTAGAACCTGCATTTAATTCATCCCAGGAGAATTCTTTTAAATTTACATTGTTCCACATAGGGTCGTTTTCCCCCGCATTACCCATGATATTATTAACGCCTAGAACCGCTTCTGTTGAGGTAATGGCATCTGTTGGAATCTTCTCAACAATCATTTCGTCGTAAGCCGCGTAATATAAATTGTGATCGAATTTGATATTTGGCAAATCAGCATCTTCTAAGGCGCGCATGCCGCGCTTACAGTTAGCTACGATATTGTTGAAAGCATAACCACGAGCACCCACCTCATAATTAATATTTGTTCCTCGGGTATTACCTGAACGGCGAAAACCACAGTTCAAGGCTATGTTGTTATAGACGTTCACGTTTGTTTGAACAGTAGAAGAACCTTCATTAGAAATTTTGTAGGCATTAGTTGCTCCACCGATGAATACATTGTAAGCAATATTCCCAATAGTACCTCCCTTAATGTTCAAGCCATCACCACCAGTTTCACCGGCAAATTCGAATACGTTACGTACGATGTTGATTTTACCACCATTAGGACGAAACATATCATCAGCAGAACCACTAAAATAACAATCTTCTACGATTACTTCAGTTTCTGGAGATAAACAAGCAAAACCGTACGTACCTTTTCCAGCACGTGGAGTTCCTGCCCCTCCTTGTCCGCCTAAATAAGACGCCTTACACCATTTTAGAACCAAAGCTTTTGCCGTTGGTCTTGCTTGAAAACCACACCATAAACCAGCAAAAATATTCGCCATAGTACGCTCGGATTCTGAAACAGTGAAAGTAATCGGCTGCGCCTTCGTACCCAAGGCCGCAAAAGTTCCATTTACAGTAAATTCAAAACCAGATCCGCTGCCGTCATTACCTACAATTACAGTAACTCCAGGCTCTACTTTTAAAGTTTCGTTCTCAGGAATGATGACAGAACCCACCATGTAATAGGTTTTTCCCGCTTGAAGGCTTCCGCGCAAATAACCACTAATTTCAGTCATGTTTGCATCTACCGTTTTAACGCTATCTTGAACGCCATCATCAACGGTAGTAGTCTCTTCGCCACAAGCTGCGAAAGCTATCGCAGCAAGAAATGTAGCATAAAATGTAATTTTTTTCATATTGTATTTTTTAGTTTAAGATGTTCAAAATTTGAATTTAATACCTCCGAAATATGTTTGTCCGTATAAATCCTCTCGTACCAATACCGAGTTACTCGCATCCAAATATGGCGCCTGTTCAGGGTTAAAAGTATTGGGCAATAAAATATCGGCGCGCAAGGGTGTATTTAAGAGATTATTAACTTTTATATACGCCGTAAATCTTGCGTTAATGCGTTGTTCTACAGAAAAATCCACTATAAAAAACGCACGCTGCCAAACGTCGTTGTCTTTATATGGGGAAACCGATATGATACGTTGACCGGTATACACGCCTGACAATTGCACGTCGGTGCCTTTTTTCGCGTTTTTGTACAATAAAGAGGCATTAAAAATATGTTTTGACTGGCCTTGTAAGGGTCGGGTTTGTTCCTCGCTGCGCTCCGTTAAATTGCCTGCAGAGTTTCGGAATTTCACCAATTTCGTGGTGGTAATTTCAGATTGCGTAAAAGTGTAAAAACCGCGTACCCCAAAATTCCCCAAGTAATACGCCATATCAAATTCGAAACCATAATTCGTGGCCGTTCCAAAATTATTAGGCTGGGCAAAAATGGTTTGACCGTCAATAACCAAGGCATTTTCAATCGGATTATTAATGATTTTATAAAAAACGCCTGCCATGATCTTGTTCAAGGCATTGCTGAAATGCTCAAAACGCAAATCAATATTGTGCGCCTGAGTGCGCTCGATAAAAGGATTGCCGCGCTCTCTAAAATCTTCCTCGTTTATTTCATAAGGAATGACTTCATAGAAACTCGGACGAGAAATAGAGGCGAAATAAGAGCTCCTCAACTGCGTTTTACCGTTATTTATTTTGTACTTCGCATGCACACTGGGCAATACATCGGAGTAAGATTTTGCACCCGTTCTGCCCGCTACATTCGTTGGGGCTTGTGTAACCCAAGAGAACGCGGTGTTTTCTATACGCACTCCCCCTAATATTTCCCACTGCCGTAAGGTGTATTTGCCCATAGCATAAAGAGCTAAAATATCTTCATTACAATCGTAATTCAAAGGATCGCGAGGGGTTCCAATGCTGTTTCGCAATTTCCAGGTATGGTTATTTACATCGCCCGTCCAAAGTTGTCCCACCGGGAAATTATTGAACAAATACGAGGTAAAATGATGGGTTCTTTCTTTATGACGGTACAAACCACCGGCCGACCATTCCATATCACCACCCGCCAAGTCCATCAAGTAGGAATTATTCAAATAAACCGCAAGGTCTTGGTCGCTATTATTGATCCACCTGCGCGTAAAATCGCGGTCTATCACATCCGGATCGTCTATAAAATTCCCCAAGGTATCTTTCGAAACACTCGTTAATAAGGCAAACTGGGCCATGTCGGGGTTGTCTTGCTGCGCCAATGAATACACCAAAGACCAATCGGTTTTCAGGTCGCCAAAAAGGTGTTTCCCTTGTAGGGTGGCATTGTAAATATTTTGGAACTGCTGGCGACTGCGATTGCGCAATTCCACACGACCGGTACCCGGACCTTGTCCTCTTCCTATTTTCAAAATGGTATCGGTTCGGTCGCGTGTTTGGCGGTCAACCAATGAAATATAGGCGCTATAAAAACTC
This sequence comes from Bacteroidia bacterium, assembly GCA_023268875.1. Taxonomy (GTDB): domain Bacteria; phylum Bacteroidota; class Bacteroidia; order NS11-12g; family UBA955; genus VMCP01. The sequence goes on along the minus strand of JALRKL010000035.1, from coordinate 35,969 downwards.
AACTCGTGTTGTCGATTAATTTTATAATCCCACTTGGTATGAATACCCGAACGTTGTTGTTGGGCTGAAAACTTCCTTAATTGCAAAATTTCATAATATGGGGTATTGGTTTCGGGTTGAATAAAGGTCGACATAAACATCGAATTCGAACCGCGGTAGGTATTTTGATAACTCAAGGCTACAATTCCGCCGAGTTTACCCCCTAGGAAGCGATTTCCAACCGACATTCCGAAAAGCTGATTGAGGGGCGCTTGGACATCGGTAAAAGTAAGATTTGACATAGGAAAATCGGCCTCAGTTGCTTGATATCCTGCCGGATTTAATGATGCAGGTGATTTTAGACTAACTTGAGACGCATCGAAAGCGCGGTAGGGTCTGTCAATAAATAACTGACTGTAACCAGTACCCGCATTTACGTTTAGGGTAAAACGGTTGGGTGCGTCTTTAAGTTTCATATCAATAACTCCTCCTATGGCGTCGCCTTCCATTTTCGGGGTTAGCGCTTTGCTTACTTCCAATCTATCGAGCAAATCAGACGGAAAAATATCTAAAGGCACATACCTGTTTTTATTATCTGGGGAAGGTATTTTAATGCCGTTGACCAAGGTGTAGTTATAGCGCTTATCCATGCCTCGAACAATGGCATGTTGACCGTCTCCGTTATCGTTACGCTCAATGGAAACACCGGAAACCCTTTGAATTACGTTGGCCACGGTTATATCGGGCGATATTTCAATTTCTTGAGAAGAAATCACGTTCCGAAGATTCATAGAAACCTTCTCCGTAAAACGGCCACTGGCTTCGGTACTTTCCCCTTTTTTAATATTTATATCAACAGCTCCAATTTTTTCTAAATTGGAATTTAATTCGATTACGTTAGAAATATTTGATTTGATGTTTAAAGTGATCGCTTCAAAATTTGGGTGATTTACTTTAATCGTTAGATCCGTAACATCGGCTTTGAATTTAAACGTACCATCTAGTTTAGAGTAGGCAATTTTTTGGCCATCTCCGTTTAATATTGCAGCTGATATGACCGGCATTTTTGTGATGGCATCCTTTATCAAGCCCGCAAAAACATTTTGAGCTTTAGCCTTACCAAAGTATACAAGAAAGATAAATAGAACGTTAATAAACCGTTTCATAAAAGTATTCAAATAAACGTTTACAATGTTTCTTGATTATTAACTAAAATTTATGGAATAAATTAAAAAAGGGGCACGAGGCCCCCTTTTTTTGAAAACTAAACGTATGAAGAAATGAAATTACTGAATGCTTATTTTTTGAGTAGCGCCGTATTCATTTTTAATGAAATAGATACCGGCGTTAAGATGACGTAAATCCAGACGGTCTACTTTTGTGCTTGAAGCTTCCACCAAAATCCCAGAAATATTGTATACCTGAGCTTGGATGGCTTTATTGAAATATACCAACCCGTTGCTTGGGTTAGGGAATACGCGGAATTGGAAGGCGCTTAATAAACTTTTAGAAGCTGCTTTCCCGGTAAAATTCCACTCAGGCCATTGTTGTGCTTCGGTTCCGGCAGCCGCACCGTTCCAATTTCTGTAGTCGGACACCAATTTCTTGATTTCATCAAAGGTTCCTTCCATGGTTCCGGTATAGTAGGCGTTCACGGTATTACCCGCGTCGTTTCCTGTGGTCATTTCGTGACTGATGGCATTGGTGCCATTGGTCAAATTCTTTGGCAATTCTGAGGTACTTTTTGAAGTACACGTTACAGATGTTGCCCAAGCGTTCGAACTAAGTGCGGTAATGTGTTGGGCTTTGTCGGGAGTTCCTTCAAAAATCATAATTTGATCACCACCGCTGCTCAATCCAAATGAACCCCCAGAAATAGTTCCTAAAGAAACCGCAGGATTGTCGTTTAATACCGCTATTACGGTACCTGCTTTGATTCCGCCTGCGGGGGCAGTCCAAACTAAGTCGCCACCATCACATTGTGCACCAGATGCTACTTTATCATCAGAGAAATTCAACTGAGCTCCAGCAGGAACGTCTACAAAAGTTAACAAAGCAAATTCATCAGGCGTAGAGGCATTCATGCGATAGGCAACTACAGCCATATCTCCGGCTTTAAAATTATACGTAATTGGGGTATCGTCTTTACGGGTAATAGTAATTGTATGGAAAGTATCGGCATTCAAGCTATCGCCTGTAATGAAATAGGCCGTAACCGTCCATTTCAAATCTACCGTTGCCCCTTTAGACACTGAAAGTCCTGCCAAGGCCGCATCAATAGCACCGCTCGTTAGAGTTAAGGTAGTGTCTTTTCCAGAATTATCAGCAGGAATAACCAAAACCGGTTGATCCAAACTACCGGTCGCAGTAGCCAATTTCCATGCATAACCTAAGGCGTTCTCTTCGGCTTCCCAAGAGATAGAAACAGGAGTATTGTCATTTTCTGCTACCGTTAAGGCAGCAGAATTAGCCGGGGCAATCAAACGGAAAGAAGGAGCCACCGTTTGAGTAAAGAAGTTCCACTTAGGCCAAATCTGATCGATTTTTGAAGCGGCACCATTCCAATTAGCATAATCAAAAACACGGGCTTTTACCTCAGCGGTAGTTCCAGTTTGACTTCCATTATAATAGGCATTGGCTGTATTTGCAGATACATTACCCGTTGTAGCTTCATGGCTGATGGCATTGGTGGCATTCGTCAAACCTTTAGGCAATAAAGAATTACTTCCTTTGCAAGAGGTAATGCCGCTTGCAGACCATGCATTGGTGCTTAACGCCGTTACAAAATTGGGATTGAAGTAAGGACCTTCGTAAATGATGACCTGGTCGCCACTAGAGCTCAATCCGAAACTGCTTCCAGATATAGCACCCGTATCAACGGTGGTATTGTTGTTACCTACTAATATGACATCACCGGCTTTAACACCTGCCGGAGCCGTCCAAACCAACCCACCCTCACACTGTGCAATACCGTTTTCGGTATATTTCATGTCGGTAATTTTGATTTGTGCCCCTTCTTTGATTTCCACAAAAGTCAATAAGGCAAACTCATCGTCGATGGTATTGGCGGAAGCACGGTAAGCGATGATAGCCAAATCGCCGGCTTGAAAATGGCGCACAGGCATTTGATCGTGCAACTTTAGGGTAGCCGGAGTGTAAGTAGCGGTAGGTCCGGTAGTGAAAAACCACTCAGAACTAGCAGAATCAAAACCACGGCTAATTTTCCAATTGCCATAATTTCCTTCTTCAATATGCGATTTACGAATCCAAGCTCCGTCATTTTTGAAACCTTCAAAAACGCCCGCCACATCATCATAACCATTATAGCTAGGATCACAAACCTGATCTAGGATTATCGTATCTGAACCATTTAAAAATACCAATGCACGGGCATCGTTACCGTTAAAGAAAGTGGCCGAATTGGTTTCGTCTGAAGAATCTTTAATCGTTTGGTTTGCAGAAGCGTTACCAATAACATAAACATCACCGGCTTTCAAAATAGAATCGACACCGTTGAAGCGTACCAAATTACTCTGCCAACCTCCGCCATTAGAAGCAGTTCTAATACCGAATTGCTTTAAATTGATATCGGCACCAGATCCGTTGTAAACCTCTAAATATTTGTTGCTAGAAGTACCTTCCGCATATTCCGAAAAGAATACGCCCTTTTGCGCAAAAACCGCGGTTGCCGACAACATCCACACACTTAAGATTAACCGAATTGTATTTTTCATAGTAAAAACTTGATACAAAACTCCCCTTTGCATAAGTCTCTAACATTGATTTAAAATTATGAATACATTAATTAAGTCCGCTCCCATAAAATCAATAAGATGTTCAAATTCCGACCAAATTCTACATGCGTTTTACACTTAATTTCTTTAATTTGGCATTTTATTTTTCATGAAAAATCAAATATTTTTAATTTTATATCTTTTAGTCGGGGGAAACTCATGGGGCAAAAGCGGCGATACACTAATAGTTAATACCCACCAGAACGTCCTGATCCAAACCGACCCCTCCAAAGGGAATACCCGATATTACGGATGGGGAAACTTCCCCAAAGAAGGGAAATATCAGCGTGTGTACGCCGAATTGAGCTTTAAATGCCCGGATAACCTGCGCTGTGGAGAGTGGGATTACCTTAATTATATATACCTACGGACCCGAAAAGGAAATTTTAACGATACCCTGAATTGGGAAATAATGCGTTTTATCACGCCCTACGGATTTGGATTCAATAAAGCCTGGAATCATACATGGCGCTTTGACATCACGGATTTTGAGTCGCTGTTACGGGATTCTGTTGAGATTGAATATCGACATACCGGTTACGAAGCCAAAAACGACCGAGGTTGGATCATCGATTTGAAATTTGTATTCATAGAAGGAGAACCCCTTCGTGATGTTTTGGGCATCACAAGAATGTATCAAAAAAGTGTTCCTTTTGGTGATGACGCCTTGTTTGAAGAGCGCACACCGGATTTTTCATGGTCCCCAACACCCGGCACTGAAACATCCCGTATTAAAATTATACAAACCGGCCATGGCATGGACCAACCAAGTAATTGTGCCGAATTTTGTCCGCGATACCGCTACCTTTGGCTCGATGGCAAATATGTTGACACTTCTCTAGTTTGGCGCGACGATTGCGGCGCAAATCCGGTTTATCCTCAAGCAGGAACATGGATCTACGACCGTTCGGCTTGGTGTCCCGGTCAAAACGTTGAAGAATATAATTTCGATATTAAAGAAAATGGGGATTCGACGCATACGTTCGACCTCGATATGCAGTCGTATACCAAAACATCCGGCAACAGCAATTATGTAATCACCTGCTATCTGATAGAATATGGGCCTTTGAAATACAACAGCGATGCCGCGATACTCGATGTGATTCAACCGAGTAAACACCCACAACACTTACGACAAAATCCCATATGTTCAGAACCCATCATAACCGTTAGAAATAACGGTAAAACCCCAATATATTCTTTAGATATTGAATACGGAATTTCTGGCGGAAGACTTTCAAAACACCATTGGGTGGGAAAGCTTATGTTTGGCGAAACGGCACAAGTACGCCTTCCTTATAACATGGATTGGACACCCGTGAGCAACCATTTTGAAGCCAATATTTTCAAAACCAATGGAAATCCCGACCAAGACGAAAGCAACAACTACATCAAAGTAGAAATGCCTGCGCCTCCCAAACTATTGAATTCTCGCATACTTGTAATGTTCCGCACCAATAATGCCTTTAAAGAAACATCTTGGAGACTTTTAGACGCGGGGGGCAATGTCTACAAAGAACGCAAAGATTTTGACGCCCCAAACACCATTTACCGCGATACATTGGATCTTTACAATGGGTGTTTCACCTTTGTGGTTGACGATTCTGGCGAACCCCCAGCCACTTACCCCCTGAATGAAGATGGGTTAAACTGGTGGGCGAATACCGCTGACGGAAATGGAGCTGTGCAGCTTAGAAATGCAGACAATGGGGCTTTACTTCATACGTTCAATGGAGATTTTGGCACCGATTTGCGTTTAGATTTTAGTGTAGGGTATGTAATAAATACCGAAAAAATCGGGGCCTATACAACCGATTTACGAGCATATCCCAATCCCACTGAAAACCAATTTACCTTAGATATTCCTAAAAGATTTGTAAAAAACACAAGTTCAACGATTATCGAAATTTTAGATTTACAAGGCAAAGTAGTTTATGAACAACATATTGCGCATTTAGAATCTGCCCTATTCGATGTTCGCACTGAAAATATAGCTCGAGGCATGTATCTCGTTAAATTGAAACAAAACAACGACCTTTGCACTACAAAAGTATTGTTACGTTAAGGTTTGGAAAAGTTACTGATATTTTCGGCACCTTCAGGATCGGGTAAAACCACGGTTGTGAAGCACCTTATGGAAAACCTTTCTGGCAGGTTGGGATTTTCGGTGAGTGCCACTACTCGTAAACCCCGTCCAGGGGAAGTCAATGGTCGGGAATATCATTTCCTATCCGAATCAGAATTTCGAGACCGAATTAGCAGAAACGAATTCCTAGAACACGAGGAAGTGTATTCTGGCATTTTATATGGAACCCTTTGGAGTGAAGTTCGTAAAATATGGAACCAAAATAAAATGGTTGTGTTTGACGTTGATGTTAAAGGTGGTTTAAACTTAAAAAAAGAATTTGGAGACCAAGCACTTGCAATATTCTTAAGACCTCCTAGCGTAGATGTTTTAATGGAACGACTCACAAAAAGAAGTACCGAGGTTGAACACGAGTTGAATGAACGAATCAATAAAGCAACCTACGAACTTAGTTTCGAAAACCAATACGACGTTGTGGTTGTTAATGATATACTAGAAGAAACATTTGCTACATGTGAACTACTAGTAAACGATTTTTTTGAGAAATGAGCGAAAGCATCGGTTTATACTTTGGATCATTCAATCCGATACACAATGGGCACTTAGATGTGGCGCATTACATGAAATCCAATGCTCCATTCGATGAAATATGGTTTGTACCGTCTCCCTTGAATCCGCATAAATCTGGAGAAACGTTAATACCCGCCGAAACGCGGCTCAATTGGGTACAAAAAGCCATAGAAAATAGTTCGGATTTTCGCTGTAAAAACGATGAATTCGAATTGCCACTCCCCTCTTATACCTATAAATCACTTACTCACTTTAGCAAAAAGTATCCCAATAAATCTTTTGGTATTATTATGGGTGCCGACAACCTTCATGGATTTCACAAATGGCAAAACGCTCAAGAGTTATCTGAATTAGCGCCATTACACGTATATGCCCGACCCGGCTATGAAAAGCCTATGGAACCTATGCCCTTTGGTGCAAAATGGTACGATGCTCCATTAATTGATATATCTGCCACACAAATCAGAGATCTGTTATGGAATGAAAAGCCTATAGATAATCTTGTACCAAGTGAAATCGAAAATCAGGTCCGGATATTTTTCAACGCCAAAAAAAACGGACCGGAACTCATTGCTCATTGATCGAGTCATCGTTTCGCCGCTTCAATCTAAACAATCGTAGTCTTACCAAACCAATAGACAGGCTGTAAGTAAGAACAAAAGAATAAAGGGCGTAAACCAATGCCGGCTTTTCCATTTCGGTATTTCCTAAGATCTCGCTTGCCACCAATAAGGCCAAAGCAGTATTATGCAAGCCAATCTCTATGGCGATGGTAGTAGCATTCCGAAATGACATTCGGAAAACAGCAGCAACCACATGCCCCAACAAAAAAGCCCCTGCATTGAGTGTTACAACAATTGGAGTTAACTCTATTATTTCAGAAATGGAGATAGCCGTACCTCCAGATGATTTACCCCCTAAAAACTTAATAGCAAACACCAGTAAAAGTAAGATAGGGAATAATATATTGACGGTCTTTTGTAGTTGCATTATTTTTCTTCCCAAACGATAACGCACCATCATACCCATGGTAGCAGGCAATAAGGTGACCATAAAAATGCTGAATACCGTATCCAAAAATGGCAATTCGATAACTTCATTTCCAGAATTAAAGAAAACATCCAGAAAAAGATTAACCATAAGTGGAATGGTAAAAAGGGTTATGATTGCATTTGAAACTGTAAGGGAAACAGATAGTGCTACATTTCCCTTGGCGAAATAACTCACTAAATTTGAGGTAACCCCACCCGGACAGATTGACAATATTAATACGCCAACTTTGAATGCTGGAGAAATGTTAAACATCGATACCAAAACAATAGCAAACAACGGCAGCAACACCATTTGTGTAAACAAACCAATACCGAGTATCTTAGGCTGCTCGAGAAGTTGTTGGAAATCTATTTTCCTCAAACTCAGACCCAACCCAAACATAATTAGGGCTAAAACTAAATTGAGTAAAATATTAATATGTTCGCCTATAAATGCCACAAAACCCTACTTCAACGCTGGCAATAATAACTTAAAAAAATGATACATATAATACACTCCAATGGCAATTAAAACGTATCCGATATATTTACTAACGTGATAATAAATTCTAAAATTCAGTTTTTTTCCAATGTAATCGCTTAAATACACTTTTCCCAAATCTAGGCTAAAAACCGTTAATAAGATAGACAACATTTCAACGAGTATAATGTATTTATCTTCGGTTACCGAATCATGACCTACCGTAATTGCCCCTAAAATACCTACCCATAAAATAAGAACAAAGGGATTTAGTAAATTCACAAAAAAACCTTGAAAAAAATTTGTTTTGTGATCTATGGGCTTATGCAGATTGGTTAAAAACCTACGGTATCCAACTACTACGCCTCTAACTCCCATAAATAATATTCCAAAAGCGGCGAAAGCCGAAAAACCCAATTGAAACTCTGGCGTGATGAAAAATTCTGCCAGCCCAAAGAAACATGCCAATGCAACAAGCAGATCACTTAAAAAGATTCCAAATGCCATTCTCAAGCCGGCCGACTTTCCTCCTTGCATTCCCATCTGAATGAGTGCAAAAAAAGTCGGACCTATGCTCATTATGCCAAGAAAAAGCCCATAGCCCAAACCCTTCAATACGGCCAACACCCATTCCATTGCTGCAAATTACGAGGGAAACCTCAAAGCGACAAATTCATGACAAAAGTCATTCAAACGAACTCTGCAACACTTGCAGCATTTCTGGGTAAAGTTCATTGCTGGAGGCAAGTATTTGATTTTCGAACACAACATCCGTTTTCCCATCGAAAGTACTAACCTTTCCTCCTGCTTCTGTAACTAATAACACGCCTGCTGCTATATCCCAAGGACTTAAATTAAGTTCGAAAAAAGCATCAAATCGACCACAGGCGGTATAGGCTAAATCAATGGCCGCCGAGCCCATTCGACGAAGGCCACGGGTATTTTGCATAAAATGGGTCAATACATCTAAATAGGCTTGCATTTCCGTGAAGTTATGATAAGGGAAACCAGTTGCTAATAATGAATCCTTCAAAAGGGAATTTCCAGCCACTTGAATGGAAAATCCATTAAGTCGAGCTCCTTTACCTTTTATTGCTGTAAAACGCTCATTTAATACCGGACAATCTACAATGGCAATTACGGGCACACCATTGTGCAACAGGGCAATAGATATAGAAAATACAGGCAATCCATGCAGAAAATTAGTAGTTCCATCTAATGGATCAATTACCCATGTATACTCCGTGAGCTCCCTATTTTCAGAGGCAGATTCTTCGCCAATTACCGTGCTGCCTGGAACCGCTGATAAAAGTGCCTCTACAAGCATTTCTTCGCTTTGTTGGTCAACAAAACTGACCAATTGATTTAAAGATTTATCGTTTACAGCCTCTGCAGAGACTTTATTCCAGTGCTGTAATTGAAAAGCGCCCACGATATCGCAGGCGCTTTCCATTTTTAAGAGTATTTCTTCCATTCTTAGCAATGTTCTGAATAGGCAGCCATTAAATTATCTGCTAACATCTCTGCCGTGCGGCCTTCAATCATATGCCGTTCAACCATGTGCACCAATTCCCCGCCTTTGAACAAAGCCACAGCCGGTGATGATGGAGGAAACGGAACCATATATTCTCTCATTGCCGCTGTAGCATCGGTGTCTTGACCCGCAAATACCGTCATTAATTTAAGCGGTGCCTTTGCACCTTTGAGGCTATGTAAAACCCCAGGACGACAACTACCCGCGGCACATCCGCAAACCGAATTAACCACAACTAAGGTCGTATCGGTATTTCCGTTCATGGCATTTCGTACTTCATCTGCTGTTTTCAACTCGGTAAAACCATTATTGGCAAGTTCGGCCCTCATCGGAGCCACCATCATTTCTGGATAAGGCATAATTTCGTTTATTTATAATGTGTTAATGTTTTTATTATTTGATACGATGTATATTTCCCTCTAGGAATATACCCTAACAAAGGTCGGGAAAAATATTGCAAGCCTCAAGGACCTTGTCGATTTTTAGGTCTAATTTTGTCGAAATGTTACGCAATTAATGTTGCGTATATAATTCCCCTCCAACGAACACCTTATCTATCTGATTCTGCCCCATGAAATAAGGTATTTTAGCCAATGAATTATCCGATTTCATAACCAAGAAATCCGCCTTAGAACCGGGAGATAAACTGCCCACTTCCTGGTTCATTCGTAAAGCAGCTGCCGCATTTACGGTAATTGCGTGAAAGGCTTCTTCCGGGGTTAATTTCATCTGTGTACACGCAAGCGACATAACCAGCTGCAACGAATTTATCGGGCTAGATCCCGGATTAAAGTCGGTGGCTAATACCAATGGAAGCCCTTTTTCAATCATTTCACGAGCTTGAGCATAGGGCAATCCTAGAAAATACGAAACGCCGGGCAAAGCCACAGGGAGGGTTCCTCCGAAAGACTGTTTAAAACTATCTGTAAGCAAATCCCATTCTTCTTCGCGCGTAAATTCAAGATGATCCACACTCCAACATTCATTTTTCACAGCCACCTGAACCCCGCCACTATATCCCAATTGATTGCCGTGAATTTTCGCAGGCAACCCATATCTTTTTGCGGCTTTAATCACCACTTCTGCTTGCGATTCAGTAAAGAATCCATTTTCACAAAAAACATCCACGTGATCGGCCAAATCGTCCGCTACAATCGCCGGAAGCATATCTTTTACAACCAGCTGAACGTAATCATCCTTACGTTGTTGAAATGCTTCAGGAAAAGCATGTGCTCCGAGGAATGTCGCTCGAATTGTTATGGGGAATGCCTCTTTCAAACGCTTAATGACCCTCAGCATTTTCAATTCTGAATCGACACTTAATCCATATCCACTCTTAATTTCCAAGGTAGTTGTTCCTTGCTCAATCATGTAAGCAACTCGGGACTTAGCCTGTTCAAACAAATCATCCTCCGAAGCGGCTCTCAACTTTCTTGCCGAATTAAGTATACCACCGCCAGCTTCGGCAATCGCCTCATAACTAAGGCCTTTTATTCTCATCACAAATTCTTCTTCTCTCGGAGCAGCAAAAACAGTATGCGTGTGACTGTCGACAAAACCGGGAATTACTTCCTTATTTTCGAGGGAAATTTCCCTATCGAATTGCGGTAATTCGCGCATAGAACCTAAACCGACAACACGACCATTTTCAACCAATAAATAAGCGTTTTCAATAGCGTCTATTGAATTCATTTCCGCACCGAATTTCAATTCAGAACGAATACCCATTAACTTAGATATATGGGTAAAAAGCGTTTTCATTACGCGAATATACAAAAGCCGTAAACGGAAGTGCTTAAATTTGATGTAATGGATACCGAAAATCAACTTCTATCAATTCTTAAAAAACCTATTGAAATAGGTGAAAATGTGTTTCTAGCTCCCAATGCTACCGCTGTAGGAAATGTAATATTAGAAAGTGAAAGCAGTATATGGTTCGGGGCTGTACTCCGCGGTGATACCGATGAAATTCGTATTGGAACCCGAACGAATATCCAGGACAATGCCGTAATTCACGCCGATCCAGGCGAACCCTGCCACATCGGTAACGATTGTATTGTAGGACATTCCGCCATCGTTCACGGAGCCCATCTAGATCACCATGTTTTGGTTGGGATGCATGCCACCGTACTAAACAATGCCCATATTGGAGCATACTCCATTATTGGGGCCAACGCCTTAGTGCCTTCTGGAACCATAATCCCCCCATATTCTTTAGTACTTGGGTTGCCTGCGAAAATTGTAAAATCTTTAGGATACGAGGTGGAAGAAACCATTCAAAATAACGTAAACGAATACGTAAAACGCGCGAAGTCGTACATCCAATTCTATCGTGAAATAAACGGATAATTTCAGCGTTTTAATGCGGTAATGCTTATTATTGTAAGCCCGTCGAATGCCAAGAACCAAATATTTCTACAACCAAAAGAGTTTGAGTTTCGAAAAGGTCTCTGAAAATAGAGGCTATGTGTTGTGGCGTTTTTTGGGTATAAGTTCATTAATCATTGTAAGCGTGGTAATACTTAGTGTTATTATCAGCCGGTATATCACCGATTCTTACGACGATGTTCTGGATAAAAAAACAAAGGCAGCCGAATTCGAAATAAAGCAGTTACAAAGAGAATTAAGAGAATTAGATGCCTCCTTGTACGATTTAAGAGACAAAGACGAGAATATCTACCGGGCCATTTATGGGGTCGCACCACCCAAGATTAAAGAAGTAAATGAAAACGACTATAAGGAATTGTTAAAACTCTCCCATGGAGAAGCGTTATTAAAATTAAAAAAACGCGTTTCCGAACTAAAAGCATTAAGCGAAGCTCAAGAGAAAAGCTACCAACAACTATCCAAATTAATCTCCCAAAGATCCGACCTGGTGAATTCTATTCCGGCAATTATGCCTGTGGCTAACAAAGATTTAAAAAGGATGGCTAGCGGTTTTGGTTACCGTCTAGATCCGTTTTATCATACCTTCACGTTTCACGGAGGGATGGACTTTACCGCTGAAACAGGTACCGAGGTATATGCAACGGGCGATGGACGTGTAGTAAAACGGCAGTCAGATGCGTGGGGATATGGCAACCATCTCATAGTAAACCATGGCCATGGATACACCACCGTTTATGCCCACCTTTCCAGATTTGCCGTTTCCAATGGGGCAAAAGTGAAACGAGGCCAATTAATAGGCTATGTAGGAAGCACCGGTAGATCAACGGGCCCTCATTTGCATTACGAAGTAAGGCGAAATAACAATCCTTTGAATCCTGCATTTTTCTATCGAAACGACCTGAGCGATGAGGATTATCAAAAGATGCTCGAGTTATCACAAAGAGAAACCAATCGATTCGACTAATTATGGAAACATCATCGAAGAAATATTTCAAAATTGGAGAAGTAGCCGAAATGCTCGGTGTTAATGCTTCTACTTTGAGGTTTTGGGAGAAGAATTTCCCACAAATTCAACCGATGAAAAATAAAAAGGGCGATCGAATCTACCAATTGAGGGATATCGAAATCCTAAAAGAGATTTATTATCTTACTCATAACAAAGGAATGCGATTGGCGAATGCCAGCAAGAAAATCAGCCGAAACCCAGATAAACCGGATGAAAAGCTGAAACTCATTCAAGAATTGCGACACTTTAAAGAAAAACTAATTCAACTTAAAGAGCAGCTAGAATGAAACAGTGGGTATGGTTAGCAGGAACGATTTCGTCAATTTCTTTTGCACAAATCGCAAATTCCTCTCCCTACCCTTCCCATCAAAACTACACGCTTTTAACCCAACCCTTTTATTCCGGAATCTTCTTTCCCTTTGAAGGGAAACTACAGCAGTTCGGAATCTATTCTGAAAAAACAGTAAACGGTACCGATTTAGTTAGTACTAACTGTTGGGCATCTTTCAACGAATCTAGAAGTCAACATCGCATTTTGGGCCAAATTGCGGGAAGCCCCGATTGGTATAATGTTTCAGTGAGCACCTCACATTTCATCCAAATCAATAAGAATATTGCCCTAGGTACCCACTTAGGTTTTTTACAAGACCCCTTAAAAAACCGTTCACTAAATGCCGGCTTGCATGCAAATATCATAAAAAAGGACATTCGCCTGGTTGGAAGCTATACTCATGTAGTAAATCAAACTGAATTCGCGTTAGGGGCATCTTATCAGTATTATAATTCTATCTTAGGTTTATTTTTAATTAAAGAAGGCCAGCCTTACTACGCATACGCATACACACAGGTTCCCGTTCATACAAACACCCATTTATTGCTAAAATTAGGAAGCGGGCCTAATCGTTTCGGAGCCTCGCTCCTGCACCGGGTTAATAACATCAGTATACAAGTAGGCACCGAGTGGTGGTGGTCGTTAAATAGATTTAAAACATTTTTTCAAGTGCATTATGAAAGACAAAATAGTGGGGTTGCTTATCGCGGGGTTTTGGGGACAGTCGATAAACGCACAAATTGAGGAATTTATAACCGATTGGCATGAAAGAACGAGTGCTGCATGGGAAAGCCTAGAATGGTCAAAAACGATTAATTTGAATCATGCCAATTTTATCGAACTGAAACAGATTGGCTTTAACGCAGATCAGGCGCATTGCATTATTGAGCACCGACAACAATGGGGTGAGTGGTCGCATGAAACGGAATTACAACAGTGTCTAATATCTCTGGAATTTATTCGAAAACATCGTAATAATTGGTCCCTTTTTTCACCGGATGCACGATTGCAATACCTCCAAACGCATAAAGGGGAACCCAAAATTCCAGAAATAAAGTGGACCACAAGTTTTTCTCCATCTATTGAAGAGAGAAATGGGCCCAACTATCATAGTAAGGTTCAAGCTACATGGGGAAATTGGTCACGGTTGGGATATATTATACAAACAGATGCTGGAGAAGCGCACGGCGATTATCAATCAGTCGCATGGGAATTCAAATCGATGAAGAAATTAAAACATCTTGTTTTGGGCCGTTTTGCATGGAATTGGAACCAAGGTTTGGTTTTTTCTGCTCCTTATGCCGTTGGGAGAAGTTTCGACATGGGTTCTTGGGTGCGCAATTCCCAATCATTGAATGCGGCATTATCTCAGAATGAAGATTTAGGAATTTGGGGCTTAGGAGGCCATTGGAAACTGGCAAAAAATGAGATATTCGCTTCCTTGGGCACTCGTTTTTTCGATTCGCGTATTAACGAAAAGCACGCCGGTTTTGATACCCGCGTTTATGGTGGTTTACACATAACCGAATTAGAAAAATCACGTCGAAATAACAATCAGTTTCATCATGTTTTATTAGCTTGGCAACGCCATTTTACCAATCATTCCCTTAATTTATCTCATACCCGATATACATATAAGATTCCCCGCATTTTTCAAAATCAGCCTTTGAAGCATGAGCATATAACCGAATATCAACATACATTTAAACACATTCTCGGTGGAAGAGTACTTTTTAATACGGCAGTAACCCAATTGGGTACATGGAGTTACTATCTAGCAGGGGCATGGAACGTAAATCCCAAAATCGACCTATCGCTAAGAACCCAGTATATGCCAGAAAACTTTTTTGCACCTGAAAGATCGCCCTATTCTCAAAGTGACGGTGGCAAAGAAATTAAAGAATTTGGAATCGATTTCAATCCAAATCCTTACCACAAACTACAATTAAGATCGCAAATTGAAAACCAACGTACCAGAATCATGTATCCGCGTTCAACAAGTGATCATTCTGCATGGATCTTGCAATATACCGGACGAATTTACAAGAAAGACCTTTTGCAAATTCGTTGGAAAAGCCCCTACTCTCAATTCCAGAAAATCAACGCTCAACTAATGGTACAAGCGAAAATGCATTTCCATCCAAAATGGAAGCTACGAATGGTATATGTATTGCAAAATGAAGGTGAAATGTCGAACCCAAGCACCGTATTATTGGCTCAATTAGGGGGTAAAATTGAGGGTTTCCAATTCCAAATTTACAGCGCCACTTTCCAATCTACTTCACCCTTGTATGTAACCTTGCCTTCCGCTCAATTCCCTTGGAAGTTAGGCGTTTTCAATGGTGCTGGAAGTGCAAGTGGAATTGTAATAAGACAGCGAATTAATCGAAATTTACGATTATTATTTTCTGTTGATTATCTATCAAAAAAAAGTTTCACCTACACGCAAAGCCAAAAGCCTCGTATTTTTGTTCAATTAGAGATACTATGAGTCGACATACCAAATTAAGTGTTAATATAAATAAGTTTGCCACCATAAGGAATGCCCGTGGGGGTAACAATCCAGATATACTCAAAATAGCTCGTGATTGTGAAGCATTTGGTGCTGAGGGCATAACTGTTCATCCAAGACCTGATGAACGTCACATACGTCGTCGAGATGTTCTCGATTTAAAACACATAATCAAAACGGAGTTTAATATCGAAGGATACCCCTCACCAGATTTTATCCAATTGATTCACGAGATAAAACCTGAACAAGTAACGCTTGTTCCAGACCCACCGGAAGCCCTAACCTCAAATGCGGGATGGGATACCCAGAAATATGGCGACTTTCTAAAAACGGTAATTACGGATTTGCGCAAAAGCACAGGCCGCGTTAGTATATTCCTGGCGGCAGACCCCTTATTGATTCCTTCTGCCAAGAAAACAGGCGCTGATCGAATTGAGTTATATACAGAGCCTTACGCAGAAGGGTTTCCTTCGAATAAAGAGATTGCTATTGCTCCATTTATTAGTACTGCACAAGCCGCGCAGGAATACGAATTAGGCGTTAATGCTGGCCATGATTTAAGTCTCGAAAATCTGAATTACTTGACCAAGCAGATACCTAATTTGCTCGAAGTCTCTATTGGTCATGCATTGGTATGTGATGCACTTTATTTGGGGCTTCAGAATACGATTCAAATGTACCTCTCCGCATTAGATACCATGCCGAGATAGCAATCCGAATTAGAATTACAGAAATGAACGCGCTATCATTCTCCACAAATGCAATGAAACCTTTAATCTTAGCGTTGTTCTTAATTTTAAACGCTCATAAACTTTTTGCATGGGGCTTTGAGCCTCATCGACGGATAAACCAACAGGCATGCTTGATTTTACCTGCGCCGCTTTTCGGTTTTTATAAGTCACATATTTCGTTCATGATGCAACACGCTACAGATCCTGATATGCGTCGATACATCGATTCGCTCGAAGCCGGGCGGCATTATATCGATTTGGAGCATTTTGGAGGAAATATGGATTCATTGCCCTTTAATTATTATCAAGCCGAAAACAAATACGGCCCTTTACACCTTATAAAAGAAGGTAACTTACCCTGGAATATCGTTCGCAACGTCTATTTTCTAAAAAATGCCTTTTCAGAGAACAATGTCGATAAAATTTTAAAGATTTCCGCCGATCTCGGTCACTACGTTGCCGATGCACATGTACCTTTACACACGACTCAGAATTACAACGGTCAACTAAGCGGTCAACATGGAATACATTCTCTTTGGGAAACCTTGATTCCAGATTTATTTATGGACACGATACTCATACCCGTGCCTAAATTTGAGTACCAAAAAAATTGGATTTCCACCGTTTGGAATTGCATCGAGAAATCACATTCACACGTAAACACCGTATTATCATTAGAACTGCAGGTTCGCCTTGCCATACCCGAATCTAACTGGTATGAATTTCAACAAACGAATAACGGGGTGAAAAAAACATACAGTTCCGAATATGTGAAATTGTATCATCAAAAGCTAAATGGAATGGTTGAAAACCGATTTATAGCCTCCGCTCAATTATTCGCACAGCTAATTTATACGGCATGGATCTTGGCGGGTGAGCCCGAATTAGAGGAATCGCAAGGCCTAAAAAACTCAGAAGAGCCTTCCACAGTTGAAAATAATTCGAATCGTATCGAGCTCGATTGCGACCATCAATAATTTGACTTCGCTTAAATAAATCACCCTAAAAATTGGGTTTCATTGAATATTTCTCATAAAAAGAGAATATTACATCAACGGCTTCCGTGGCCGTATCCACCAGCTGAAACAACTGGGTGTCTTTGGCACTTACATAGGCTTGATTTTCTATAAGGGTATTTTGTATCCATTTCATCAAGGGCTCCCAGAATGCGCGATCTACCAAAACAATAGGGAATTTCGCACGTTTGTCGGTTTGCACCAGCGTCAAGGCCTCGAACAGTTCATCGAGGGTGCCGAATCCGCCGGGCATAACAATGATACCTTGAGAATACTTTAAAAACATCATTTTGCGAACAAAAAAGTAATCAAAGTTCAAACGTTTATCATCGTCTTGATAGGGATTATTATTTGTTTCAAAAGGAAGATTAATATTTAAACCTACACTTGCGCTCCCTCCCGCTTTTGCGCCTTTATTACCGGCCTCCATAATGCCAGGTCCTCCACCGGTTATTATACCCCAACCTGCCGCGGATAGTTTTTGTGAAATTTCTACTGCCAACTTATAATGTGGATGTTCTGGATTGGTTCGAGCCGATCCAAAAACCGAAACACAGGGGCCAATCTTTGCTAATTTCTCAAATCCTTCAACAAATTCAGCCATTATTTTAAAAATACTCCAACTATTAGAACTGGCGATTTCAGGCCAATTTTTATTTGAAAAGGCTTTCTCAATTCGGGTTTTTTCGGCTTCGGTTAACTTTTCCATATTAATTAGTTTTTCACTTTTACAATGCGCATCTCAATTCGTCGATTCATTGCTCTGCCCGACTCAGTTTCGTTGGAGTCGGCGGGCTTAGAAGAGCCATATCCAATAGAGGTTAGTCTCTTTTTATCGATGCCTTTATTCACAAGATATGACACCACGGCCTCAGCTCGATTTTTAGACAAAACCTGATTATGTTCAACGCTTCCCGTATTATCAGTATGACCTGAAATCTCGATATGCATCTCAGGGTTTTGATTCAAAATACGCAACACTTCTTGCAACTCCGTGTAACTCTCCGCCTTGAGATTAAACTTGTCTACATCAAAAAAGATATTATTCAAACGAACTATTTGGTTCGTGGTATATTGCTTTAACAAAACTGCGACTTCAAAAGGCTTATCTTGGGTACCTGGTAAGGGTTGGAAATTTCGAGAATCAAATAGATAACCATTCGCTTGTGTGAGTAATGCATAATTCTTATTGGGTACAATAGGAATCAAAAACTCAATTACAGAATCTTCATACAATACCTGTTCCGATTCAACATCTATGAGTTTCACCTTAGCCTGTAAAGGTTCTTGCGAAGCCTCATCAACTATATATCCCAATAAATAATTAACGGGTATAGGTTTTAAATGTTCCGGTAAATCCATAGAGTAAATATCCATTCCCCCGTATCCACCACTTCTCTGCGATGCAAAATATGCTTTCTGACCCAATGCGTCAACATAAAAACCAACGTCGTTCGTTTGGGTATTTATGCCTTTGCCTAAATTTTGAGGTTCTCCCCATTCACCAGCCTCGTTCATTCGAACTAAAAACAAATCATGCTCTCCATACCCATCATGACCGTCGCTTGAAAAATAAAGTGTTCTACCATCGTAGTGCAAGAACGGTGCTTGTTCACTTTTTTTTGTATTGATTTTTGGACCCATATTTACGGGTTCTTGCCACACCCCATTTATACGTTTGGCAATCCACAAATCTTTATCGCCTTGACTTCCTTTCCTTCTTGCACTTGAAAATACTAGGGTATTTCCATCAGCACTTATGGAAGGCTGTGCATCCCAAAATTCGGAGTTGATTACTTCTCCCATATTGTTCCTTGGCCCCCATTTATTCCCATTTAATTCACTGTAAAAAAGGTCGCAACTTCCAAATCCACCCTGATTACAAACTGTAAAGTAAAGCCACTGTTTGTCCGCGCCAACAAAAACAGAACTTGTGCCCTCATTTTCCGGAGTATTTATTCGCCCCGGTGCGGGAATAGCTTTACTCCAACCCGAAGACCTCCGGTAGGAAAAATAAAAATCCTCCTGATGATCAACCAACCTAGTAAAAACAAATGTAGAACCATCCAAACCCATCCCCGGCCAATACTCGCTGTTCGCTGTATTAATTTCGGGACCCATATTTTGAATATTTAGATTTGCCATAAGTTTGGAATCTTTCATAGACAAAGTTGCACTTGCTTTCAATCGCTCAATTTTCTCCAATATTGGACCCTTGGCGGCATCTCTTTTGGGATTGAAACCTTCTATATACTCGGCTTCATAAAAGTCTTCTATCGCGTCTAAACATTGCTGATATTTTTCAATACGATACAAATAGGAGGCGAAATAATAATAATTAGCTTGATATTTGGGCTCGGCATTAATCGCACATTGATGTGCATTTATTGCCATGGCGGTATCTCCCAAAGTTTCATTAATAGCCGCTGATAACTGATGATAGTCGGCAAACTTCGGATTGCATTTTATTGCTTTTTTTATAGTTTTAGCCGCCTTTTTGTAGTCCTGCATTTGGAACTCTTGGTAGGCCTTGTCGCGATATTTATCACATTTCGAATTGCGCTGTGCGGATGCATTTGAAATTAATACACCCATTAAAAATCCCAAGAAGAGTCTAATCCTTATTTCCATTCAAATGTTGTTAGTGCGTGTTGCACATCTTTCCAAAGAAATTTAAAAGCCGGTGCAATACTGTCGGGCTGTGTCTTTTTATTAAAATATAATGCACCCCTTAAAAAATGCTTTGCGCTATCGGTTGCATAGAAGTTCAAATTACTGGCTGTATGCCCTTCAATATGAAATACCAAACCGTGTAAATCAGCGTTATAATTTTCGACCGGATCTTCAATTATATCTTCTGCTTTTTGTATATGCTTGTTTACTAAGGACCTTGTATCGGCTACCATTGAATCGTATTGTTCCCAGTTCACAAAGGGGTAGTAAGTCAAATGTAACGTAGCATCTAAGGAGGGGAAATTTACATTATACCAAAAACGCCCCTGATTCCTTTCATCTTCCGTGATAACACTGTAAGAAGGAATTTCAAAATTATACGGTGCCGCGTTAAAATTGGCGGATTTATATTGTTTCGAAGGCAATTCCATTTTGGGATACGCGTGAGGTTTGGGTACAAAATTATCGTTGTTATTGCATGCAAATAACATTATCCCAAATAACAAGAGACCCCAATTCCTAGGCATTTTCATTTTTGATTACTTTAATTTTCCGAACCTTTTTTGGGTCGGCCTGTTCTACTATAAACTGCAAAGGGGGTAAATTTATTTTCTCTCCCCTTTTAGGAATCTTACCCATTTGTTCGGTCATGAAACCTGCCAGGGTATCCGAATCCAATTCTAGACTTGAAAAAAAGTCAGATTCCATATCCATTTCTCGAATAAAATCTACAAGTAAACATTTGCCTTCAAAAACGAAAACATTTTCGCTGATGGTCTCATATTCGGATGATTCATCGTCAAATTCATCTCTAAGTTCGCCAAAAACCTCCTCAAGCAGATCTTCGAGCGTTACAATTCCAGATGTTCCTCCAAATTCATCCACTACAATAGCCATATGCAAACGTTTTTGCTGGAATTCATTGAGCAAGTCGTCAATTGCTTTATTCTCTGGAACAAAATAAGGAGGATAAATCAAGCCAGACCAATCGAATGTATCGCTTTCGTTTAAATGAGGCAGTAAAGATTTCACATTTAACACCCCTTTTACCGAATCTAAGGTTTCATCATAAACAGGCATTCGTGAATATCCATGCTCCCTAACGTTTTCCAGTACCGCTTTATAGCTTGCATTTACCGGTAATGCTAGTACATCTAATCGCGAAACCATTATTTGTTTTACAACGGTATGCGACATATTCACAATCCCTTTCAGGATTTCTTTTTCATGTTCTGTATCCCCATTAATTTGATTGGTAGCTAAATCAATGGCTTGATTAATTTCTTCGGTTGTTACACTTGGGGAATTGGATTTCGTATTGCGTTCCAATATCATTCCCAACCGCTCTAATAAGGAGGTAAATGGCCATAAAAACCACACAAACGATTGCATGGGTAATGATAACCATTCGGCCGTTTTCCGATAGTTTTTGGTTGCGTATACTTTAGGAATTACCTCTCCAAAAATTAGAATAATCAGGGTTACAAATAACGTATCTATCAATAATTTCAACCAAGGATATTCTTCATTATTAAGTATCAAATCATAAAAGAATAAAGACGAAATAATGAAGGCAATATTGGCCAAACTATTCAGCAATAAAATGGTAGCCAACAACCTTTTAGGATTGGCAATGAGCTTTAAAATGCGCTTTTGCGCTCGGGTACCATTATCGGAATATTCATCTAAATCCGATTCTCTATGGGAAAAAAAAGCATTTTCGGAACTGGAGCATATCGCAGATATGCCCAGACACAATAACATACCGACAAATATAAAGGCGGTCAATCCGAATGGAATATCAAACGCGGGCTTAAAAATTCCTAAAATCGGTGTTGTAAGGACAATATTTAATAAACCTTCCATTATATGAGCTCGTCTCCCGAAGTAAATTCAGGAGCTTGCGATCGGTTAAAATAGCGATCGACTAACTGATATGAAATAACGCGTACCTTGCGTAATTGCTTTTCAACTCCTTCAGAATCGATATATTTTTCTGTACGTAATTTCCCTTCTATATACAGCACACTTCCTTTTTTAAAATGACGTTCGGCATCTAAAGCTTGTTGATCCCACATCTCAAGATAGTGCCATTCCGTACTTTCCATTCGCTGCCCATCTTTCAGATAGGATTCATTAGTAGCTAATGAGATATTGGCAACCACTCTACCGCTTTCAAGTTTGCGAATTACGGGATCTTTCCCAAGCCTACCCATAAGAATTACCTTGTTAATCATAAAGTTATGTTTCTTTATTTACGTATGTTTAATTTTTTTAAAGGGAAACGAAATTACGCATTAACTTGTGTAATGGGAAACTTTTTAATTCGTCAAATTCGACCCATTTCCCTAAGTTTTCAATCTCTCTTGGCTTCGTATTCATCCGTATTAGCCAAAATCGAGCACGTATATGTTGATGCGATAGTTTGTGTGCAGCTTCATGCATTAATTCGATTTCGGCATTAGCCGTAGGAAAGGGACATTCTTCTTGTGGAAACTTGTCATTTGAATCGCTGGTAGAATCAAAATTCACGAACTCATAAAGTCCGCCCCAAATACCTTCAGAAGGTCTTTGTGTTACCAAGTACATTCCCGAAGATTCGAAAACACAAAAATTCAAAATACGTCTCGTAATTTTCGTTTTTTTAATGCGTACCGGAATAGAATCTGTTCGATGAGTGGCCCTTGCCACACACATTTCAGCTAAGGGACAGTTTGAACATTTTGGACTACTTGGCGTGCAAACTGTCGCCCCCAATTCCATGGTTGCTTGGTTGAATATGTCGGGCGATTCTGAAGGGATATAATCACCTAATAGAGCAAAAACCGCTTTAAAAAAAGCCGGTGATTCTATATTTTCGGAAAGACCGAAAAACCGAGCGGCCACCCGCTTTACGTTACCATCTACAGCCGGAACATGCTGCTTAAAAGCAAATGAAGCAATTGCAGCCGCCGTATACGGACCTATACCCTTTAGTTTCAGAAGTCCATCATACGTTTTTGGAAATTCACCACAACAAAACTCAACCACATATTTTGCTGTTTTGTGCATGTTACGTGCACGAGCGTAGTAACCCAAGCCCTGCCATATTTCTAGCACTTCTTGTTCAGATGCATTTGCCAAATCGGTTATTTGGGGGAATTTATCGAGAAATCGATAGTAATAGGGCAAGCCTTGTTCCACTCGGGTTTGCTGCAAAATCATCTCTGAAATCCAAATATAATAGGGGTTTGAAGTCTCACGCCAGGGCAACTCGCGATGATTTTCACGATACCACGTCAATAACTTTGGGATAACTACTTTCACTTGTATGGTGCAAAATACTACTTTATGTACTTTTTTTGCACCACAAAATTATGACTAAGTCTGAGATTGTTAACGAAATCGCTGTGCGCACCGGTCTGGAGAAGGCTGCAATTGCGGACACTATCGACAACTTTTTTGTAGTTGTGAAGAACTCGATGATCAATGGAAACAATATTTACCTCCGAGGTTTTGGTACCTTTGAACTGAAGGAGCGTAAAACCAAAGTAGCGCGAAATATTAAACGCAATACGTCATTGGTTGTTCCTGCACATTACGTTGCCCGATTCAAGCCCGCTAAAGAGTTTGCACAGCAAGTGAAGGAGAGCGAGGTACTGACCGAGCGTATTTCTTAAGGAATGATATTGTCAACGCCTAGAAAACAAATTACTGCAGTTACTGTGGTATGTGCCCTTATTGGCGTTACGTATTTAGGAGTTAAATGGCAATCGCCTACCGTTAAAACGGCTAAAGACACATCCTCGGGTATGAAATCTGCCGATGCAGCCGCCAATCCCGAGGGTGTTTTGACAATTACACCGGTAGATCGTATTCAATTTTTAAGTTCCCTTTTTAGTGGAACCAAGCCCCCACCGCACATTGCACGGGTAATACTTCAAGATCCGGCATCGGCCCCAATCGACAGTTTACACATAGCTTTAAAATGGGCTGAAGAAACACAAAACGCTCCTCTTGTAGCCCTTTTGCATTCCGACTTAATGGAATTCAAGAAAGAAGGTAAATTATCCGAGGTCGCTCGTGAGTTTGTCTTTCTGGCCGCCTCTCAAATAGAAAATGAAACGCAACGACGCTTTTTATTTCAGCAAGGCAAACGATGGATTGATTCCGGACTTGCAGAAGATCCGAATCAAATGCCACTCCGCAACGCATTAATTGTATATCAAAGCGAATATCTAAATCAACCTATGGCTTTCGTAGGAACGCTAAAAGAATCTCAAAAGATTGATAGCAACGATTTGGAATTGAACTTCATCCATTTGAATTTGTTAAAAAAGTCAAATCAAATAGCAAAAGCGGTGAAAAAATGCGAAAAATTAGTATCTTTGCAGCCCGAAAATCCTTATTGGTTGTTTGAATTAAGCGACTTATTTGGCCAATCGGGCGACTCTGTAAACGCTAAGGTTTATTTGAATCTAGCGGTGAAATTGCAGCGAAAACAACAAGAAATAAATAAATAAATTAGAGTTATGCCAAGCGGTAAGAAAAGAAAAAGACATAAAATTGCGACGCACAAGCGTAAGAAACGTTTGCGTAAGAATCGTCACAAGAAGAAGTAATTAAATCGTTTATCCCTATATTTTGTCGAACGAGTTAGTCATAAAAAGAAGTTCGTCTGGGATTGAGATTGCACTACTAGCTGAAAAAAAATTAACCGAACTTCATAAGGAACAATATGATGCTCCTTTTCAGGTTGGTGATTTTTACTTAGGTAAAGTACGCAAGATTTCGCCGTCTTTAAATGCGGCATTCGTAGACCTAAAATCTGAAAAAGATGGTTTTTTAACCTATTTCGATTTAGGCCCGAACATAAAATCTATCCAAAAATTCGTTAAAACCGTTCGTCAAAATCCGCGTACAGCGACAGATTTGGATGAGTTTGAATTTGAAGAGCGTACCAATAAAGCAGGTAAAATTTCTCAGACCATTCGCAGCGGCGAAACCTTGTTGGTTCAAGTAATTAAAGAACCTATAGCCAATAAAGGTCCTAAAATCACATGCGACCTATCTATTCCAGGTAGGTATTTCATATTAGTTCCCTTTACCAATAATATTTCTGTTTCCCGAAAAATTGGGAATGTTAAAGAAAAAAATCGTTTAAAAGATTTAGCCAGCAGTTTACGACCGAAAAATTTTGGCGTTATTATCCGTACGATCGCTGAGGGGGTAGCCTTAGAAGAATTGGATAAAGACCTACGCGAATTAATGAAAAAGTGGGACGAGCTGGTTATCGGTTTAAAGCGAGCCCAATTAGGTGAGCGCATCACCAATAACGAAAACCGCCTAGAGACTTTACTTAGGGATATCGTTAATGCTTCATTTACCCAAATTTCTACCGACGACACCGAAGTACATCAATTATTAGAGTCTACCTTAAACCGATACAACTTAGACACTCAAAAAGTGTTGCGACTGTATCAGGGCAAAGTTCCAATCTTCGATCAATTCGGTATTACCAAGCAAATAAAAAGTTCTTTTGGTAAAAACGTTCCCTTCAGTGGAGGCGCTTATTTGGTAATCGAACATACAGAAGCGCTACACGTTATTGATGTTAACAGCGGAAGTACCTCCTTCGATCCACAAAATCGAGAAGAAAACGTTTTCCAAATTAATATCGAAGCGGTTCACGAAATTGCCAGACAAATTCGTTTACGCGATATGGGTGGCATCATTGTGGTCGATTTTATTGATCTCAAAGATCCTAAAAACAAAACGGCGCTGCATCAAAAATTGAAGGAGGCCATGTCAACCGATCGCGCAAGACATACCATACTTCCTATTACTAAATTTGGACTCGTACAGATTACCCGTGAACGTGTCCGCCCTGCTGTTGAAATTGCCAATCTCGAATTATGTCCAAGTTGCATGGGCACAGGGAAAGCAGATAGCAGCGTTCAATTACTTGAGAAAATAGAAAACGAAATTGTATATCTCTGGGAACAAATGAACCAAAAGGACATCACGCTAAAGGCGCATCCTTTGATTACGCATTATTTTTCTGGAGGATTTCCTTCTTTACGTTTAAAATGGTGGTTTCAACACCGCCGATGGTTACGCTTAGAAAAAGACGAACACAGCGCGCTAACCACATATACGGTAGTGAACGGCGATAAGCAGCCGGTATCATAAAGATAAAAGGTTCGCTGATACCTTTAGTGTTTTGGTTTTTGAAATCAGCAAAAAAGGCGCCTGTCGGGGCGCCTTTTTACGTTGTATACGATTCTAAAAATCGTGATTACTTTTTATTTTTCTTTTTGGCTCAATGCATAGATAACCAAACCGAATCCGATTTTGTTAACTGCGTCACCGATGTTGTAAACAACATCCATCATTGGATTAGGCTCAGCAGAACCAAATGCTCCGAATAATCCACCTGGGGTACCGATGATGTATCCTAAAGGATAAATAGCCCAACCTACCAATACAAACCAAGCCAATACTTTAACCGCTTGTTGTACGTTTTCACCTGCGTTCTTCGCCAATTCAGCTACTTCACCGAACCAAACTAGGTAAACGATGTAGAAGTAAGCCAAACCTGACAATACACCCCATAATACAGAGCTATCACGGTATACAGCTTCTCCGAAATAACCTGTAACCAACATGATCACAGATGCGAAGATTAATTTCCATAATAAACCCATTTTTGCTCCTGCCTTCTTCGTGATCAAGTAGAACTCAACACACATTAAAGGAACCGTTAACAACCAGTCTACATAACGGAAAAACACCGGGCTCTCACCGGTTTCAGTGAAGAAATCACGCATGTAATAGTAGTGAACCGCAGCAATGAAGGTAATCAATCCGCTTACTAATACGGATGTTCTCCAGCGCTCTGGCACGTTGCGCATTTCTAAAAAGAAGAAAGCAGCCGCAGCCATCATAGCCATGGTGCCTACAAAAAATGTGAATGCAGTGTAAGAACTAAGGTTCCCTGCTTTGAAGAGTTCCAATAACGCTTGGTGTCCTCCTCCGTTTGTGAGTAAATGTAACATACTTTAGTGTTTTGGTTTTTGTGTTATGAATAAACACAAATCTTCGACAAAGGTTTTAAAAAAACAAATTTTTTGTAATTACTCCTAATTGATTTACAATTGTTTAACAAAACAAACCCTTAAAAACACTGAGGTTCTCGTGATTTCTGTTTATATAAAAAAATTTATCGTTAGGCATTTGTTTAACTTTCATTTCTTCAATATTTAAACAATCGACTTTGTAATTAATTGGGTGTGTCCATTATTACAAACAGTAAATACCCCGGGGAATTGCCGACGATTGGGCCTTAGTATATTTGTAATATGTTAAATAGAATCGCTATCGGGCTATTACTCGGCATTAGTATGTTCTCGTGTGTAAGCAAGAAACAATATCAAAGTTTGGAACAACAAAAAGATTCAATCGTTCGCGTATGTCAGAACGACCGACGTGAAGAAATTGTCTTTCGCGATTCCATAATAAACGTAGTGCGCAATGTTGAACTCGCGATGGAAACACAACGTTTACGAGCCTCAGCCCTAAACGACTCATTGCAAATTTGCCAACGTCAGATGTCGGAAAACAGCACCTATCTAGCGCGTTTAGGTGAAAACCTAACAGAAAAGCAACGCAAGCTCGCTGAAGAAATTGAACTAAAAAATAAAGCCATCGCCAATAAGGAACTCGAGTTGAACGACGCCTTAGCCGAGGCAGAAAAAGAGCGCTTGCGCTTGCAAAAGATTCGCGAAGAGTTAGAAGCAGTTTCTCAACGTGTTATAGAACTAGAAGCTGAATTGCGTCGGAAAGATTCTGCCGTAATTCTCCTCAAGGAAGCCATAATGAAGGCCTTAGCAGGGTTTGAAGAACTAGACATTCAAGTGGAATACAAAAACGGGAAAGTTTACGTAATACTACCTGAGAAATTATTATTCAAAAGTGGAAGTATAACCGTAGATCCAAAAGGGGTTGAAGCGCTCGTTCAAATTTCCAAAGCCTTAAACGAAAAGCGCGATGTACAAATTGGTGTAGAAGGCCACACCGATAATGTACCCATGAAAGAAAGTGAAAAAATGAAAGACAACTGGGATCTAAGTGTGCTTCGCGCAACCAGCATTTCAAGGATTCTTATAAAGCAAGGTGGAATATCTGATAAACGCATTTCGGCTATAGGTCGAGGAGAAACTATGCCCGTGGCATCCAACGACACCCCAGAGGGCAGAGCTAAAAACCGCCGTACCGAGATTATTTTAACCCCACAGTTAGATAAAATTCTCGAAATCCTTAATCAGAACTAATTCGTGGCAATCGTTATTGCCTATATTGAAAGCCATAAAAACGCTCAAATAGAAGCTTTATGTCAAGATTACCTTAAAAAATTACAAGGGATTTTTAGCACTAAAACTTGGAATATACCCTCTTCAAAGGTATCTCAACCGGAACAACAACAAGTTATCGAAAGCGAAGCCTTGAGAAAACGGTTAAAACCAAGTGATACCTTAATTTTATGCGATGAAAGAGGGAACTCTTACACCTCTCCTAAATTCAGCAGTTGGATTCAACAAAAACTGAATCACAGCAGAGGCGATCTTATTTTTGCCATTGGCGGAGCTTATGGATTTTCCGAGGAATTACGCAAACAACACGAATGCATGAAGTTAAGTGATTTTGTATTTCCCCATCAGATAGCACGTCTGGTACTAACCGAACAAATTTACCGCGCATATCAGATTTCGAAAAATACGGGCTATCACCATATCTGATTCGTATCTTTGCGGCTCCATGAATATTGAAGATCTAATAATCAAAGGATTGTCAACTGCTATCGAGCAGTTGTACAGTGCCTCTGCAGATGTAGAGGTGAAAATCGAAAAAACCAAGCCCATTTTTGAGGGCGATTATACGTTTGTCGTTTTCCCTTTGGTCCGAAGATCTGGAAAAAGCCCTGAATTAACTGCGGAAGAATTAGGAAGGGAAGTAATTAAAACCTCCCCGGAAATAAGCCATTACAACGTAATTAAAGGCTTTTTAAATTTAAGCGTTGCCCCGTCTTATTGGGCGGAAATACTTCACAACTATAACGCTCAGAATAACTTCCCGCAGAAAGAAGAAAAGGTGATGGTTGAATACTCCAGCCCCAATACCAACAAACCCCTGCATCTTGGACACATAAGAAATATCCTCATGGGATATTCCATTTCTGAGATCATGAAAGCGGCTGGGTATCCGGTGGTAAAAGCGAATTTAATCAACGATCGAGGAGTTCATATCTGCAAAAGCATGTTGGCTTGGCAACGTTTTGGAAATGGCGAAACGCCTGAAAGTTCAGGAATTAAAGGCGATCATTTAGTTGGGAAGTATTACGTCGTTTTTGAAAGTAAATTGCAAGAACAAACTTCCGATACTGTTGCACTTGCTTTAGAAGGCAATTGGAATTGCAACGATGAAATTGTTCAAAAACGATACATCGATACGCTAGAAAAATTAAGATCAAGTAAAGACGATAAACAATCGTCGAAATACAAAGGTGACATTAAAGATTTGGTACGAAATCAATCGGAATTAATGAAATCTTGCCAAGAAATGCTCCGTTTATGGGAAGCAAAAGATACAGAAGTCTTAGAACTTTGGAGTACCATGAATTCTTGGGTTTACCAAGGTTTTAACCGAACCTATGAGCGTTTGGGAGTGAATTTCGACGCAATGTATTATGAAAGCAATACCTATTTATTAGGTAAAGACATCGTAAAAGAGGGCTTATCGAGCGGGGTATTTTTCAAGAAAGAAGACGGCTCTGTTTGGATTGATTTAACTGCCGAAGGTTTAGATGAGAAATTAGTGCAGCGCGGAGATGGAACCTCGGTGTACATAACCCAAGATATGGGCACCGCCGATTTAAAATTCCAAGATCACGGCATTCAGCGAAGCGTATATGTTGTGGGAAATGAACAAGATTATCACTTTAAAGTGTTGTTCCATATAATGGAAAAGTTGGGACGTTCTTATGCCAAAGGCATGTATCACGCCAGCTATGGAATGGTAGATCTTCCTTCAGGAAAAATGAAGAGCAGAGAAGGCACGGTGGTCGATGCCGACGATTTATTACAAGAAATGTACGACACAGCCAAAGCCAAGACCGAAGAATTGGGTAAAACTGACGGCATGAGCGAAACTGAGTTGCACGAATTGTACCACCGACTATCAATTGCAGCACTAAAATTCTTCATTCTAAAGGTAGATCCCAGAAAGCGCATGCTCTTCAACCCCGAGGAAAGTATCGACTTCCAAGGAGATACCGGTCCTTTTGTGATGTACACCTACACGCGGATAAAGAGCATTTTGCGTTCCGCGAACTACTCAGGGGAATCGAGTAAAACCAATCTGACTTTACATCCTACCGAAATGAGCTGCATCAAAGTGCTGAGCGAGTTTCCGTCGGTGGTTTCTAATGCGGCCGAGGAATACAACCCTGCAGCGGTATGTCAATACGTACTTGATTTAGCTAAAGCCTACAATAAAGTATATAACGAGGTGAGCATTCTAAAAGAAACAGATACGGACTTGCGTAGCATGCGATTGCACCTTGCCTCTCAAACGGCTCAAATACTGCAGCGCGGCTTACAACTTATCGGAATAGAGACGGTAGAGCGTATGTAGAGCACAGAAAATATATATTTTCTTACAATCAAAATGTGTTTCTATGCACCTTAAAAAGAAATCTAATTCTTCAATTCATATGTCAAATCCATTGTTATTGACGCGGTTTTATACTTAGAACTGGTATTGAACGAACCACCCCAAGAATATTCTTCGTTGGAATTTTGTCCTACAATTTGGAATACCCCCATTTGTGCCGTTTTCAAATCACCAATAGAAGCGCCTCCCATTTTGGCGATTATATTAGCCCGTGTTTTTGCGTCTTCGGTAGCTTTTGATACCAAATCGAGTTTTAAATCTTGAAGCTTGGTGTAAAAATAACTGGGACTCTCAGAATAAAATGCCACGCCGTTGTTAAGCACTTCTGTAATAGCTCTAGAAACCAATTCTACTTTTTCTAAATCGCGAGATTCAATTTTAACCGATTGTTTAAGTCGGTACCCGACAAAATCCTCACCTATAAATTTACCATCGTCATTGTAACGCCTTTTGGTTCGTTCAGAGCTGGAAACCGCGCCAAAAATTATTTCTTTATCTGAAATTCCTTTCTGTTTCAAAAAATCCTTTACTATTTGACGGTCCCGAGAAAGTCTATCATATGCCTCATTTAGGGTTAGGCTTTCAGCGCTAAACCGACCCTCCCAAACGATAAGATCTGATTTAAAATCCACGGCTCCCAATCCTTTAACCGTAATATTATTGGATTCTGAATATTGAAAGCGGTGTAAATAACTGTAGCTTAAAATAGATACAGCAATAACGATGGCAGTAGCGATTGTAGTATTTCGAGATACGTTCATAACTTAATGACATAACGAAAATTGCCTTGGTTTTCGTTTAAACCAACAGACATAAAAATTATCGTATGCGATCGGGATTATCTTTTACAAACGATTCCCATCCTGATTTCCCTTTGCCTTTGGTTTGGCCAAATGCCCTGGGGCTGAATTGATATATGTGACATAGAGCTGCCGCCAAGCCATCGGATGCATCGAGTGTTTCGGGTTGCGTCTCGAATTTAAACTCGCTTTGTAACATTGACAAAACTTGTTCTTTAGACGCATTTCCGTTCCCACAAATACTCTGTTTAATTTTACGAGGAACGTATTCGTATACGGGCAAGTCTTTCGAAATAGCAGCGGCTATGGCCACCCCTTGAGCTCTACCCAACTTTAACATACTTTGTACGTTTTTTCCAAAGAAGGGCGCTTCTATAGCCACTTCTGTGCAACTAAACCCATCAATCAGGCCAGCAATTCTTCGATATATTTCGTGAAGTTTTTTCCCCGCGTCGGTTATTTTCCCTAATCGCAAAACACCAATGCTGAGTAACTCGTTTTTTCTACCGTTCACTTTAACAATCCCATAACCCAACAAATTAGTTCCAGGGTCAATTCCCAACACAATCCTTTCTGTTGTTTCTTGCGATTCCACCCAACGAAATTACGCATAATTTATTCGGAATGTTACAGCCAATATTGGTCGATTTGATTACGTTCTCATGATGTAAGTATGCAAAAAAATGTCGACCTTTGCAGCGTTAAAAAATAGATATTATGGCTTTTGACATCGACGTAATCAAATCAGTTTATGAGAGAATGCCGGGCAACGTAAAAGCAGCCCGTGAGTTATTGGGTCGTCCCTTAACACTATCCGAGAAGATTCTTTACAATCACCTGAGTCAAGGGGTTGAAAAGAAGGCATTCAAACGCGCTGCCGATTATGTTGACTTCGCACCCGACCGTGTGGCTATGCAAGATGCTACAGCACAAATGGCGTTGTTGCAATTCATGCAAGCAGGACGTGATAAAGTCGCCGTCCCATCAACGGTGCACTGCGACCACTTGATAGTAGCTCAAAATGGCGCTTCTACCGATTTAGAAGTAGCCAACAACGAAAGCAAGGAAGTTTACGACTTTTTGGCGTCTGTTTCAAATAAATATGGCATTGGTTTCTGGAAACCAGGAGCCGGGATTATACACCAAGTTGTTTTGGAAAATTATGCTTTCCCTGGAGGAATGATGATTGGAACCGATTCGCATACTGTAAATGCCGGTGGGTTGGGAATGGTGGCAATTGGAGTTGGTGGAGCCGACGCCTGCGACGTTATGGCTGGATTGCCTTGGGAACTTAAATTCCCCAAATTGATTGGAGTTAAACTAACGGGTAAACTTAACGGATGGGCTGCGCCTAAAGATGTTATCTTGAAAGTGGCGGGTATTCTAACTGTAAAAGGGGGAACCGGTGCAATAGTTGAATATTTTGGCGAAGGAGCTACCAATATGAGTTGTACCGGTAAAGGTACAATTTGTAATATGGGTGCCGAAATCGGTGCAACCACGTCTACTTTTGGTTACGACGAGAGCATGGAGCGTTACTTGCGTGCTACCGATCGCGCCGATGTGGCTGACCTAGCGAATACCGTTAAGGAACACCTTACAGCCGACCCAGAAGTATATGCTAATCCATCTGCTTATTTTGATGAAGTTATTGAAATTGACCTTTCTACCCTAGAGCCACATTTAAACGGACCTTTCACCCCAGACTTAGCTACTCCAATTTCTAAAATGAAAGAGGAAGCGGCAAAAAATGGCTGGCCGTTGAAGGTAGAAGTAGGCTTAATTGGTTCCTGCACAAACTCATCCTATGAAGATATTTCTCGCGCCGTAAGTTTAGCAAAACAAGTATCTGAGAAAAATCTAAAAACCAAAGCCGAATTCACCATCACTCCAGGTTCTGAACAAGTGCGATATACCATCGAGCGCGATGGTTTCCTTGAAGTTTTCGACAAAATCGGAGCTCAGGTATTCGCCAACGCTTGTGGACCTTGTATCGGTATGTGGAATCGCATGGGTGCGGAAAAACAAGAAAAAAACACCATCGTTCACTCATTCAACAGAAACTTTGCCAAGCGTGCTGATGGAAATCCTAACACCTTTGCCTTCGTTGGATCTCCTGAATTGGTAACGGCATTGGCGATCGCAGGAGATTTAGGATTCAATCCGTTAACCGATACACTTACCAATGAAAACGGAGAGCAGGTAAAATTGGATCCTCCAACCGGATATGAATTGCCCCCAAATGGATTCGCCGTTGAAGATGCCGGCTATTTAGCCCCAGCAGAGGATGGCAGCCATATTCAAGTTGCTGTAGATCCCAATTCCAAGCGTTTGCAATTACTCGATCCTTTCTCTGCTTGGGAAGGTACCGATTTGACCGGATTAAAATTATTGATAAAAGCAAAAGGGAAATGTACAACCGACCATATTTCAATGGCCGGACCTTGGTTGAAATTCCGCGGTCACCTCGACAATATTTCTGATAACATGTTAATTGGCGCGGTTAACTACTTCAACGAAAAAACGAATGAAGTTAAAAACCAATTAACCGGTCAATACAATGCAGTTCCTCATACCCAACGCGCCTACAAAGCCGCAGGTATCGGAAGTATCGTAGTGGGTGATGAAAATTACGGAGAAGGTTCAAGTCGGGAACATGCGGCTATGGAGCCTCGTCACCTTGGCGTTCGTGCCGTATTGGTAAAATCCTTCGCCCGTATCCACGAAACTAACTTGAAAAAACAAGGTATGTTAGCATTGACTTTTGCGGACAAAAATGACTACGAAAAGATTCAAGAAGATGATACTATCGATATAATTGGATTGACTGATTTCGCACCAAACAAGCCCTTAACTATGGTTTTCCACCATGCTGATGGCAGTCAAGATCAAATGAGCGTAAATCACAGCTATAACCAGCAACAAATTGAATGGTTTATTGCGGGAGGTGCCTTAAACATCATCCGTCGTTCTGCAGGTAAATAATTTTATTTATCGCAACATACAAAAGAGGCCATCTCCTGAGAGATGGCCTCTTTGTTTATCCTCTTACCAGTTTAAAGCAATCCGAACTTGAGTCATTCGGTTTTCTTGCGATTTTTGCAATTCTTTTTGGCTTTTTTCAAAATAGACAAAACCACATTTTCATACTACACGAACACCTCTCCCCTTTCACCGCTTATCTCCAAATAACCGAACTGCTTCGGAAACATACGTGCGTACACAGGTAAATATTAAATTATCGTTTGCCATTCTTTTGATATGCTTACCTGTTCTCACCACTACCATATCATAAGAAGGGATAATGCATATATACTGCCCATTTAAACCTTGGAAATAATAAAAAGGTACCGGTGTCTCATTGCTGATCCAAAATGAATGCCCATATCGATTATCTTTAAAAGGTTTAGAAGCCAGGCCAATAAATGAAGAATCAATTTTGGCTCCTGCCCAATTACCATTATTTAGAACCCACAAACCCAGGCGACCGAAGTCGCGACTCACAGCATTCAAGCAACAGAAACCAAGTTCATTTCCGGTTTTTCGATCCAATGACCAGAATGCCGACGCTTCCATCCCTAGGGGCTCCCAGATAAATTCACTTGCAAATTCGCTCACATTTGCATACAATTTTCGCCGAAGAGGCGCCTCTGTAAAAACCGCATCGGCCGTTTCATTTTTTAGCTGTTCGATCATAACCGCAGTCCTAAACGTATCGTCCATGTTAAGTGCCGGATTGACAGGCTGAGGCGTACGAATAGCTTCCCTCAGAATAAACGTAAGTAATTGCGTGCTTCCACTCTGGTATTGCCACTTTTCACCGGGTTTCTCTACGATTCCCAATCCATGCATAACCCCTTCTATATCATCGGTATAATAGGCTTGTGCCGTAATACTAAACGGAGAAATATAGTTTTCATTCCAATCCAAACCTGCCGTCATCGATGAAAGATGTCTTAGGGTCAAACTATCGGCATACGGCCCCGATAACCAAGGTAAATATTTCTTTGCCTTATCATCCCAGGAGCCGATATAACCCAATTCGATCGCTTTTTGGACCAATAATGTGGTTACCGTTTTGGCCATAGAAAATGAATTCAAATGGTGTGTATCGCTAAAGCCATTGAAATACTCCTCATAAACCAAAGAGTCGTTTCGAAACACCAAATACGAACCCGATTCGGTTTCCTCGAGCATATTCCTGAGCGTGTCGCTGAGTTGAATATTCGGATCAAACGCTTTCGGCAGAGTACTCACCTTCGAACCGTTGCGAATTATGCGTGTATCAAACCCGTACCAATCGGTAAAATGGGCCGAATTAGTACCT
>JALRKL010000219.1 GCA_023268875.1 Bacteroidia bacterium | reverse complement strand
GATTTCCATAGCGCATCCGGTCTTGATTTACCATCTGCACGTAATACCCCATCTGAACCTTGTTATACTCAATTTTGGATTTAATTTGTGGATTGATATTTTGAATCAGATGCACGAGGACTTCTGGGATAAAGGTATAAATTGGAACAATTATTCCCCCAACGCTCGCACCCACTAACCCGTAAACAAGGAAATATTCAAGAGGATCATCATATAGGCTCGCGAGTCCACCTATTACGGCGCCCGCCGCCGCCCCCACTAGGGCATCCCGTACAATTTTCTTCTCCCAAGTGCGACCGCGTCTGATAAACTTAATAGTATTGAAATTCACATACCTAAATATATCCTTCACTGAATTGTAAAGGTAAATTCCTTCTTGATCAACGGCGATAAGTCGCCCCTCCAACCTGCCTAATTGCTGATTGCCTCTTTGAACATAAATACATTGCCTACCTTCGGTATGAGTCCAGTCTATTGAAAGGTCAACTTTGTAAAATCCTCCTTTAGCGTTTTTAGAAATTTCCCTAACAGAATCCAAAAAATTTTGTGTGATGCTGCCAAAAGTTCGCTTATCTAATACAGTGCTCTTAGAATTTCCCCAAGTACTGTTAAATTTAGACTTACTAACGGAACGCAAACTTGATGAGGAAGTCGTTCTGCTTTCGTTTTTAGTAAAAGAAGAATCTAAAATTTGTCCGCTTATCGGAGCAACAGCCAAAACACAAACGGCTAAAATAAATCTATGTAATCGGTAGCAAATGTGCATGGCACGAAAATAGTCACCCCTAAAGCGTTGTTATTTGCAGAAAATGCAAATCATAAAAAAACGATTACGGATTATCCGTAATCGTTTTTCAACTCAGTGAATTTTTTAAATAATGTTATATCAAGCGCCTAGCGCCGCATTTATTTTGTCGAAATTGGGCAATTCGCCAGCATTTTCTAATACTTCTGCATACGTAACGATGCCCTCAGGATTGATCACAAAGGCCGCACGCTTCGAAACGCCTTTAAGTCCTAAAATCCAATCTTCATAAATCGCACCATAACTTCTGCTCACTTCCTTATTAAAATCAGAAAGCAAAGTAAAGTTTAACTTTTGGTCTTCTTTAAACTTAGCTAAGGTAAAGGGCAAATCCACCGAAATCGCTAAAACCGTGGCATGATCGTTTTCATATAAATGAATAGCATCCCTAACCGTGCATAACTGTGTGGTACACACACCCGTAAATGCGGCTGGGAAAAAATGCAGGATAACAGTTTTGCCTTTAAAACTGCTCAAAGAAACCTCTTTGGTTTCAGAACTGATTAACTTAAAATCAGGGGCTGGGGATCCTATTTGAATGCTCATATTAGTAATTGTAACAAAATAAATACGTAAATTGATTTGTGGTTTTTGTTTAAATAAACAGATTTTCGAGTAATTAACTTATTGTAATGTGACACCTTTTTGGAATCTTTCAATATTTTTTTACTAATTTCGTCAATACAACAAACTAATATTCAAATCAAAAATGAAAAAAATTACCAAATTTTTAGCACTTGTAGGCGTGTCGATTACGGCAAGCTTACAAGGACAGGTTTTCTTCTCGGAATATGCGGAGGGTACCTCAAACAATAAGTATTTGGAGATCTACAATGGCTCCGAACAAGATGTAAATCTTGAGGATTACTTACTTGTGAATTGTTCCAATGGCTGTGCAAACGACGGAATTAAGGGTGCGTGGCAAATGACTTTCTTAGGTGTAGGTCCGAAAAAAGGCGATGTGGGATGGTACAACACGGTGGTTGACAAATCTACCCGCTCTTGTTTACACGATGATTATGTAATTTTCCACAATGATGGAGTATTCCAAAATGCTATGGGAGATGAAACTTTCCTTGAGGGATGGCAGCACAGCGGTTCAGGCGATATTTGCGGTGCTCCCGCCGCTCCTTTTGACGGTAAGAAACTTGGAACATGGAAAGATAACGGCAACGGAACTTTCACTGTTTACGGACAAGGATCGCACGTAGGAATCCCAAAGGTTCATAATGGTGGTGAAACAGCAGATGGAACGGCTAAAGACTCTATAACCTATGAGTATACCATAACAAATGACTCATCTATGGTTGTGGAAATCGAAATTAACAATGGAGCTTATTGGACATTCCATTACGTAAAAGTGATGAACACTTATGAGTACGATAACTCGAACCTATTTTCAGGAAAAACTCTAAAGAGTGGTGAGGTTTTTGTTATTGCTCACGGAAGTGCGCAAGCAGATATACTTGCTGAGAGTGACGTAACTCACAATTTTTTATCTAACGGAAACGATTGGTACGCACTTTGGAAAAAAAGCGATCGTTCACTGGTTGATGAGATTGGCGAGAACACCAATGAAGACAATGAACCAAGCAACGGCTGGGATGTTGCTGGAACTAAAGAAGCAACCAAA
>JALRKL010000211.1 GCA_023268875.1 Bacteroidia bacterium | reverse complement strand
TGGAGAGGTGTAAGAAACCTTGATAAACATCTGCCAAAAGATGGCAGTAAAATACTAAGCTTTCTTGCATCATACCTTTAATGGTCTCTATTTTTAAGCGGTTTTCGCTTTTTTGTATCCCCGTTTTTATACGATCGTACTCGCGATGTGCTTTGATGATCTGCAAGGTATGAAGCGGTTTGCCTTGTAATAAAAAGAATATACCTGCTAAGCCATCAAAAAGTTTACGTTGAAATATGCGTTTGGCGGATAAGGTATCGGGTAAGTTTTTATGCAACATGATAAGGCTGTTGCGAAAATTCAAATATGTTTTTTGGGGATTTTGATTGGATAATGTAGCACCACCCATGTGATAGACGATGGCATTAGGACAACTGTAAATCTGAAGATTTTGCAATTGAATGCGCCAACATAAATCGATTTCTTCCATATGAGCGAAGAAATTAGGATCCAAACCATTTACGGCTTCCCATGCATCTCGTTTAATGAAAAGGGCGGCCCCTGATGCCCAAAAGATTGGTTCTTCTTGATTGTATTGACCTGTATCAGTTTCTACGTTCCCAAAAATCCGCCCCTTACAAAAGGGGAAGCCGAAATAATCGATAAACCCACCTGCGGCACCTGCATATTCGAATTTACCATTTCGCTTGTAATCTAATATTTTAGGTTGAGCAGCGGCAAAATCGGGGTGCTTTTGAGCTACTGCATACAATTCTTGAAGCCAATTGGCGTTTCCGGGTTCGGCATCGGAATTAAGTAAGACAAAATAGTCACCTGTACACTGTTTTAAGGCATGATTATAACCTCCGGCAAAACCGTAATTTTCTTGAAGGGTGATGATTTGAATTTTTGACCCAAAAGTATTTTTTACATATTCCACTGAATCATCTGTAGAAGCATTATCGGCAAGTATCACACGCACATTTTCGTGTTGCGAATACTCCAGAACCTTGGGCAGGCATTGAGCAAGAATATGTCGGGTGTTGTAATTTAAAATTACAACGTCAATGCGGGGTAAACTCATTATGATACCTTGAAAGGTACGAATATAAAGTTAGATAAAGGACCGGACAACCATAATACGCAGTATTGTTTGGCAGGATCGCCGGCGGCTTTTTTGAAATCTTGTATTTTGTCTGATTGAATGATATTTAATTCAATTAGACGCTCCACGGTAGTCGCGTTTATGCTGTAAGGGAAGCCAAAC
The DNA here is from genome assembly GCA_023268875.1 of Bacteroidia bacterium. Lineage (GTDB taxonomy): Bacteria > Bacteroidota > Bacteroidia > NS11-12g > UBA955 > VMCP01. The sequence goes on along the minus strand of JALRKL010000211.1, from coordinate 3,647 downwards.
TCGGTTCTATCAAAGAGTATTTCACCAATTTGAGCATTTTCTTGGTGGGCCACAAAAATGGGTATCTCTGTAAAACCTCCGGATATCATATCACCCGAAACTTCTTTTAATTCATTTGAGATGCCTTTTAATTGGTTTTTTAAAATATCGAGTTGGGCTTTTACTTCTGTGGCGTTCATGCTTATTGTTTTAGTATTCGCTGGGTTGTTTGTGCATCATCAGCAACCAGTTGAACAAAGTAAACGCCTTTCGGAAGTGCTTCCAAATTGATATTTATTTCGGTTTTCTTATCGCCGCTCTGCTTGTGCATTAATTTCCCCTGAGTATCGTAAATACGAATGTTTTGTAAGGGCCTATCGGATTTGATGCTAATCGAGCGGGTGGCTGGATTTGGACCCATACTAATTCGCAAGGCTTCAGGTTGCTTAACCGATGTTTGAACATCCTTCAACTTGAGATACCAAATTCCCCTACCATGGGTGAAGGCGAAAAGTGTGCGATCGGAATTCCGGATTTTTACTTCGTGAATGGCTACATTGGGAAGACTGTATTCTTTATTCCACGTTATACCTCCGTCGAGGGTATAATATAAACCAAAATCAGTTCCAGCAAATATATAATGCTCAGGACTGCCTGGGTCAACGGCCACACTATTTACGGGTAATCCCTTGGGTAAGTTCGCTGATACATCCGTCCAAATTGGGTTGGCGGAATCCAGATTACTCACTTTCCAAATGCGCGAGGTATCGGAATAGTTGCTAAATGCGCAAAAAATTTGATATTTATTTTTTGGATTTACTTCAATAAAATTAAGGAAGTCATTGGTAATTGCTGTTGGAACGCTGAGGTTATAGCTTACATCGGTCCCAACTTCCGTTGCGGCACTTTCTAATTTGTATAGCTGAGCGGCGTTTCCTCCAAAGTATAAAACTGGATTTTGATCGTGACTGATACCGATAGCTTTTAAACCTGAACGAGTGGTAGTATTAATTCGTTGCCAGTTATCACCTCCATCAACGGTGCGGTGTATACCTCTATTGGTGCGGTAGAAAACCATATATTGGTCTTCCTCGTTCATATTATAGGCATTGATAAAGTTAACGCCTTCGCTTGTAAACGCGGCATCGGATATATATCGGAATTGTTGTGGTCCGGTTTTAAAATTATCAATACGTCGGATGCCTTCATTTTGTGTTGAAATATAGGCAACATCTCCGTCCTGTTGTCCAACGTGTGAATATGCCCCATCACCACCAAATACTTTTTCGGAAACAAAGCGACGAATTCCAAAATGCGATCCGTTATCTTGGGTTCCGCCTATGCATTGATAATCAGAAAAACCGGGTCCTCCAGCGTAAAACTGGGTAACCCGATATCCGTAGTTTGCATCTTTAATAACATTGGCACTTCCCCAACGAAGGAAGTAAACACCCCCGTCGCTTCCAACCGCATATTCGTTTTTACTTTGATTAAATCCGGCAAAAGAATGGTGATCTGCATGTGTTCCGTTTATGCGAGTCCATGACTTTCCTCCATTCAAAGAAAAGGCAGAATTCACACCACCAGCGACAACTTGATTGCTATCATGTGGGTTACAACCGAGCATTACGCAATATCTCTGATAACCAGCACCAATCGCGGTTGGAGTGGTGCTTTGAGTCCACGTGCGACCGCCATCGCTACTTTTATAGAAGGCTACTGGAGGATCGCTAAAATTGAATCCTTCGAATAGTGCATAAACAACATTCGGATAAGCGGCACAATTAGCCAGTTTTATGCGACGAAAGCTGCTCGGACGGTTAGGGAAACTTAACACCTGCCACGAATTGCTGTTTCCATTAGAGTCCGAAGCCAGTACTCCATTGGCATGCATACTTATTAGGATGCGTTTATTGGGTAATACCAAAATATCATTTACTTGACGGTTGCCACCGTTATATGCCTTTTCCCAAGTTTTACCGGCATCGCTGCTGCGGTAAAGGCCTTGTGAGTTAGTTCCAACGAAAACCGTATTTGAATCATCAAGACTGTGTTCTATGTCCCAAATTTCATCCATTCCTGCTAAACCTTCGGTGGATGCTAACTGCTGGAAGGATTGTCCACGATTGGTAGATTTGAAAACGCCGTTACCGCTTACATCCGCACTATTGGCGCGGCTTTCGCCGGTTCCGTAGTAGATAATATTATGATTAAATGGATTGGAGGTAATGCAGGATGGCATCATAGATACCTCGTGTTCGTTCACGGGAACCCAAGAACTGCCTTTGTTCTCTGAACGCCAAATTCCGCCTGAAATTCCACCCGCCAAAAGATGTTGGTCGTTTTCTGGATCTATCCATAAGCCGCGTGTTCTTCCCCCAACAGAAACAGGTCCAACTTCTATGATAGTATCGAAAATAGGAGAGCCCGATCTTTTATTAATACTCCTATTTTTTATATCCCAAAGTTGCCAAGACGAACGCATCCATTTGGGAATAATTCCATCCTTATTTTGTTTTTCAGATTTCCACTGTTCAAAATATCCTGGATGAGCCCCTTTGAAAGGCAATTTTGACTCAAATGTTAGTTGATTGCCTGTGTTGTATAATCCTATGCCTATTAATGAGATAGAAAAAAATGAAAATAATATTTTGTATAATAGTTGCTTTCGCATTCTACAAATATACGAATGAAACTAGGTGTGATTGTGTCAAATGATTATCACCGTTAACCAAAACGTTACGTTTTTTTGCATTTTTTTTAATGTTCTTTGCAATAAATGAAAAAGTATTTTAAAGTCGCACTCTGGTCCCTCTTTGCCATGGTGTTATACGCCGTTCTGTATTTTTCCCCCTATAAGTATTTGATAAAAGGTATAAAGTTAACCTATTTACAAGGTACTAATTCGGCCCATTTTACCGATTGGTACGGGTTTGATACACGCATAATTCGCAACGGTTCGAAGGTGAGTACTTTGCCGAAAGCGTTTGATCCGAATAACCCTCAAAAAACCATGGGGGGTAGCTATCTCGGTTCCATTGACATTACTGATATGACTAGTCTTGCCAGCACAAACATCATAAACGAACCCAGACAATACCTTGGTCTAGCTGCAAGAGACATGAAATATCTGTTCAATTGGAATGCCCCTATCATTCGTTCTATCCATGAAGAAAACACCTATTACCATGGAGCGCAATACGTTTTAAAAACGACCGATGAAGGCCAAAACTGGACGGTAATTTCCCCAGACCTTACCAGAGATCAAGATACAAAACAGGGTAAAGGAGGACTTCCTTATACCAATGAAGCCGTAGGAGCTGAAAATTATGGTACACTAACCTACCTGACAGAATCCAATCAACCCGGTACACTTTACACCGCGAGTGACGACGGGTTAATCCATCGTACTATCGACGGGGGAGCGACTTGGACCAATATCACTCCTAAGAAACTTCAAGAGACCTTAATTAATGCTATCGAAGTGTCTCCACATGATAATAACACCCTGTTTATCGCAACTACTAGATATAAATTCGGAGATTACCAACCCGGTTTATACAAAACTGAAAACGGAGGGAAGTCATGGGAAGCCATCAACGGAGGAATTCCTTACGGAGCGTATACCCGAGTAATACGTCAAGATTCAGAGGTGCCCAATTTACTCT
>JALRKL010000167.1 GCA_023268875.1 Bacteroidia bacterium | reverse complement strand
TACTTTTCCAGCTTAACCAATATCCGTCTTTGTATCCGTTTTCTTCGTGAGGAAGGGCTTTGAATTTTCCATTTTTTCTTACAGGAATAGGTAACATTTTAATTTTTGCTTTATTTGTAACTATTTGCTTACAGTTTTTTACATATCCTGTTTTATCGTTACCGGACAAATCAATTATTGATGAACCTTTACAAAATTTAGCGTCATAATAAGCTTTAAGCTCTTCGTAATGTTCGAAATCAAATAAACTTCTGTCTATATTAACGGACATTCTTCGAATAGTTAAAGGATCAAGCTTAGTGCCGTATACAGCAAAGTAGTTTATAGTCCCGTCAAACCAGTTTTGTTTCTTCTCTCTGTCTGGATCACCTACTCCAAGATAAATAAATTTACTATCAAATTGTAAATCAGAGTATTTATGTGAGTGCCACACCTGCAGAATTTGAAATAATGGAATCGGAAGGGGTGGTTGTTGAACAATTAATTCGTCCAACGGGATTGTTAGATCCCGTGATAGAGGTCAGGCCTTTAGGCAATCAAGTTGACGATTTAATAGAAGAAATTGACAAGAGAATAGGAATGGGCGATCGGGTTTTGGTGACTACATTAACCAAACGAATGGCGGAGGAGTTGTCTAAATACCTGGCTAAACTCAATATCAAAGTCGGTTACATTCACTCGGAAGTAAAGACTTTAGATCGGGTAGAAATACTTAGAAATTTGCGTTTAGGTGGAATAGATGTATTAGTTGGAGTGAATTTATTGAGAGAGGGACTCGATTTACCGGAAGTAAGTCTCGTGGCCATTATGGACGCCGACAAGGAAGGGTTTTTACGAAGCGAAACAAGTTTGGTTCAAACAATTGGTCGTGCCGCACGAAATCACAACGGTAAGGTTATTATGTACGCTGACAAAATCACCAAGAGCATGCGCAAAACCATAGATGAAACCGAACGTCGTAGAACCAAACAACAGGCATATAATGAGGATAGGGGTATCACTCCAGAAACGGTGCGTAAATCAAAATCGGAAATATTCAGACAGACGGCGGTTTTAGACTCTGTGGAAGGGCAATCGGAGCAGGCATACGATTTCAAGCAATTGCCTACAACGAAAGTGGCAGATCCTATTTTGGATTACATGAATAAGGTGGATTTGGAAAAGGCTTTAGCGAAGGTAGAGAAGGACATGTACAAGGCAGCCAAGAATATGGAATATATGGAGGCGGCCCGTTTGCGGGATGAGGTGGAGATGCTAAAACAGAAGATTAAAGAGGCGGTTTAAAATCACTCACGTACTTTGATTTCAATACTATTCACTGAGGCAATATTGAAAAAACCAGCGACACCCCGTTTGGAGTTTTGATTCAACATAAATAGATTGCTCTGTATATTCACCGGTGGTGTAGCAAATAGCCCGCCGTTGTTACTTTGGTTAATGATTAGCTGGAACCAAAAATAGGCGAAACGCGAGATGGAATGTATTTCAACGCGAACCTTTTCGCCATCGCGGTAAGGGCGTAAAAAGTCATTTAAACCAGAGAATCGAATCGGATAAATGAATAAATCACCATCCTGACCGTTTGAGTTATTGCCCATATCTTCAGAGATGTTGAGTTTGTTTATTTCGTTAATGAAAGTATCGTTCCGGAATGTTTTTAACCAGTAGTAGTTGCCTATTCCAGGTAAATCGTATGCAAAAATTTCACAATATTTTCCGGTATCGATAAATGGAGGTCCATTGCCTTCAACAGGTACGGTGCGTAAACTGTCTATACGACTAACTGTGGGTCGTAGTGTGGCTGTTCCGATAATAGTATCGCTGCCTTCTACTATTAGCAATGCATAGGAATGTCCTACCTTCAATGTGTCGCCGGAGTTGGGATTAGGTGTCCATCGATAATACCCCATGGAATCGTGCTGAAAAAATATCGGAGGTCCTGCAATTCCACCTCCCGTTGTATCTACTAGGGCTACAGTTGCCGTAGTAAGCGGTGGTTCGGTGCCGGGAATATCGAAAAATGGTATGCTCTCGGTCAGTCGGATGGTTTGGGTTTGTGCACGATTATCGATGAATGCATCGATTACAATTTTCTTCTGTTTTTGCTCAACATCGACTTGCACAATATCTTCACAGGCGGAAAAATTTCCCCCGAAAAATAAAAGTACTGCAATATATAGGATGCGTTTCATGCCTTTAGTTCCATTTAAAATTATAAGAAATAGCAGGGACGATACTGCCAATTACACTAAAACGAATGGCTTGATTGAGGCCGGTATTTTCGAAGTTATTTTGGAAATAAATTGAAAATGGATTTCGTCTGTTGTAGGTATTGTAAATACTGAATACCCAACTGCTTTCCCATTTCTTAGATTTTCTTTTGGTATATGTTGCGGATAGATCCAAGCGGTGGTAATCCGGGTTACGTACATTGTTGCGATCGTTGGTACCCGCGTCAGGTACATTATACCCTTGTACCGTATATTGACCCGTATAGAAGGTCGTTGGTGTGCCGGAACTAAATACAAAATTTGCCGCCAAATCCCATTTATCGTTGTATTTAAATTGTGCGACAATATATAAATTATGCAATCGATCGAAACGACTGGCGTACCAATCGTTGTCGTTGATGCCAGGTGATTTACGTTCGCTGCGCGATAAGGTATAACTCACCCAACCCGTGAGGTTTCCAGTGGCTTTTTTAACATACAATTCCAATCCGTAGGCTCTTCCGATACCATTAATAAGTTCTCCTTCTAAGAGTTCGTTTAACAGCAAATTTGCTCCATCTACATAATCTACTTGGTTGTGGAGGTCTTTATAATAGACTTCCGCAGAAGATTCGAACTCAGTTTTTCCGATATTAAAATTGCGAAAATATCCAATCGTGTACTGATCGGCGAGTTCGGGTTTGATATTATTAGTGGATGGGGTCCAAACATCAAAAGGAACGCTGGCGGCGGTATTTGATATTAAATGTAAATTTTGGACCATACGGTTGTAGCCCCCTTTGATAGACTCTTTGGTATTCCACTGGTATTTAAAACCAAGACGTGGTTCTAAATTCAAGTATTGCTGAATGACTTCATTATCACCTGCGAAGCCAACCGAGTCAATAAATCGACGCTGACCCTCTATAGGGGCGTCTTTATAATAGTAGACATTGCTTTTTCCTAGATAAAGAAATTGGCTTCCTCTGATACCTCCACGAACCGTCCATTTTTTATTTGGAGACCAATCTTCGGTTATGTACAAGGCATTTTCCATGCTGTACTTATTTGGAAGGCTGAAATTATTTGTTCCGAGGGAATTGCGCGCCACGGCGTTTCCCGGTTCGAATATGTAGTATGTAGAGGCGCCTCCAAAACCAATTTCGTGTTTGGGGCTGGCGTAATATTTGAAATCGGTTTTAACGCTGTGGTTATTGATGAAGGAACTCCAGTTGAAGCCCAAATCATCTCCAATATTGAATTCAAGATTATATCGGTAGCGGCTATAATAATAGGTTACGTTGGAAAACAATTTATCATTGAATAAATGATTCCACCTAGCACTAAGGGTGCTGTTTCCCCATTTAACACCGAAGGCATTAGCCGCATAAAATAAATCGTCGCCGATATAACTCGAAATAAAGAACTTATTTTTCTTGGTTTCGTAGTTGACTTTTGCGGTGAAATCGTAAAAATAGAATTGACTGCCGCTTAAATCGTCGTTTAAAAAGGGTTTGGCAAGAATGTCGACATAACTGCGTCGGGCAGAAACCAAGAAACTTGCTTTATTTTTAACTAAAGGTCCTTCGAGAGTTAATCGGCTAAAAATGGTTCCAACGCCCCCATTTACCTGAAAATCTCGGTTGTTACCGTCTTTTGTAATTACGTCTAATACAGAACTTAATCTTCCGCCATAATTTGCAGGAATTCCACCTTTTATAAGTTGAACGTCCTTTACGGCATCTGGGTTAAAAATACTAAAGAAACCAAATAAATGAGCCGAGTTAAACACAGGGGCATCATCCATTAAAACTAAATTTTGATCTATTGAACCACCGCGTACGTTAAAGCCCGTAGCTCCTTCTCCAACGGTAGAAACTCCAGGTAATAGTTGAATACTTTTAATTACATCGGCTTCTCCTAGGAATGCGGGGATTTTCTTTATGACTTTTCCCGTTATGCTTTGGGTAGAGATATCTACTTTTCGAACATTATCATTTCGTTTAGCTCTAACCGAAACTTCGCCAATTGCATCGGGTTCTGGGTAGAGAAAAGCGTTCCACTCTAAGTCCTTATTTAAAAAAAACCTTCTAGTTTGAGGTTCGTAATCGCTAATAGAAATTTGGATAACATGAGATCCAGCGGGTAAAGAGATGCTGTAAAAGCCGTAATTATTGGTAACTGCAGTTTGATTGATTTGAGTGGCTTTAATTACGGCACCTTTCAATGATTCACCAGAAGTGCTGTCTTTAACGAAACCACTTAAAGTAAAAGATTGACCCAATAATTGGCAATTCAATAGTGCAACAAAAAGCACCGCCCAATATTTGCTTTTCACTTCGCGAATATATTGCGGTGCTTTTGGGTATTTTTAAATTATCGGTTAATTAATTAATTAACCGATAAGTGTATTATTTAACGCTTTTCTATCGGAACGAAAGCACGGGGCGCAGCTCCAGTATAGATTTGTCTTGGGCGTGCGATTGGTTGCTTATCTCGGCGCATTTCTTGCCACTGACTGATCCATCCTGGTAATCTTCCTAATGCAAAAAGTACGGTAAAGAATTCTGTTGGGAAGCCCAACGCACGGTAAATAATTCCTGAATAGAAGTCTACATTAGGGAATAGTTTCTTTTCTACGAAATATGGATCGTTTAATGCGGCTATTTCTAATTCTTTGGCAATCTCTAAAATTGGGTCTTTAACTCCTAGTTTAGCCAACACGTCGTCTGCAGATTTTTTAATGATTTTTGCTCGTGGGTCGAAGTTTTTGTAAACGCGATGCCCAAAGCCCATTAGACGGAATGGATCGTTTTTATCTTTTGCTTTATTGATGTACTTCTGTACGTCACCGCCATCGTTTTTGATAGCCTCGAGCATTTCTAATACTTCCTGGTTGGCACCACCGTGAAGTGGACCCCAGAGGGCGCTAATACCTGCGGCAATACTACTATAGAGGTTGGATTGGCTACTTCCTACCACACGCACCGTGCTAGCAGAACAATTTTGTTCGTGATCGGCGTGTAGAATGAGCAACTTATTCATTGCTTCAACGATAACGGGATCGGGACTAAAATTAGGCTCTGAAACTTGTCCGAAAGACATGTTCAGGTAATTGGTAACATAATCAAGATTATTATTAGGATATACCAATGGATGGCCCTTACTTTTCTTATAGATCATGGCGCAAATCGTCGGCATTTTGGCCATAAGTCTAATGATAGTCCTTTGGATGGATTCCTCCGGGCGATTGGGGTTTAATGCTTTTGGGTAATATAAGCTTAATGAGGAAATCATGCTTGAAAGCTGCCCCATTGGGTGAGACCCAGTTGGGAAGGCTTTGAACATGGCTTCCATACCTTCATTGACAAGTGTATGCTCGGTAATGCTTTTTTCGAATGCGGCTAATTCTTCAGCTGTTGGTAGTTCTCCGTTAAGGATTAAATAACTTACTTCTAGGAAGGAACAATTAGCGGCTAGATCTTCAATGTCGTATCCGCGGTGACGCAAAATTCCCAACTCGCCGTCTAGAAATGTAATGCCGCTCGTGGTAGCGCCGGTATTTTTAAAACCGGGGTCAATGGTTATATAACCACTTAACGCTCTAAGCTTTGAAATATCAATGGCTTTTTCACCTTCAGATCCGGTAATTACAGGAAGCTCAAACTCTTTTCCTTCAATACTGATTTTCGCTGTTTCTGACATGCTTTTTGTTGGTTTTTTGAATCTTTACAAAGATACTCAAAACGACACGTTGTTTCAAGTCATGAACGAAACTTTACACAAGTACTCAGTTAAGCGTTAAGCGCTTCGAACCCTTTTGCTGTTAATTGAAACTGCGTTTTCAAAATAGCGTCAACATCAACACCTAATTTGGGTTTGCTCTGCGCGTCGAGTGCTTTTATGTAGCCGTAATGAAGAAGTTGGCGGGTAATATCAATGATTACCGGGGTACTTAAATTCAGTTCCTTAACGACATCGGCCAGGTATTCTGGATGGATTAATTGGTTTAAAACCGCTTTTTCCTCATCGAAAATTTCGAGCATTAGACGCTTTTATCCGTTGGAAGGTTTTTCGGGTCTCATCTGTGGAAAAAATAGGACTTCTTGTATCGAAGCGTTATTGGTCAGCATCATGGTTAAGCGATCAATTCCTATTCCCAAACCACTAGTTGGTGGCATTCCATATTCAAGAGCACGTAAAAAATCGTGATCCATTGCCATCGCCTCTTCATCGCCTCGTTCTGCAAGTTTTAACTGATCCATAAATCGTTCTCTTTGATCATCGGGATCGTTTAATTCAGAATAGGCGTTGGCTACTTCTTTTCCGTTCACGAATAATTCGAATCGTTCAACCAATCCGGCTTTCGATCGATGTTTCTTAGTTAACGGACTCATCTCGATGGGATAATCGGTAATAAAAGTGGGTTGTATGAGGTGGGGCTCGGCCACTTCTCCGAAAATTTCATCGATTAACTTAGCGACTCCCATTTTGCTAGTTACTTCGCACCCAACGCTTTTCGCAAAATCTCCTAATTCTTGCTCGGTTTTACCTTCAATGTCAAAATTGCCATATTTTTTAATCGATTCGGCCATAGTCATGCGGGCATATGGACGGGCAAAACTGATGGTTTTGTCTCCGATTTGAGCGTCTGTGGTTCCATTGACATCGATGGCACACTTCTCGAGCATTTCCTCGACAAAATCCATCATCCAGAAATAATCTTTATAAGCCACATAAATTTCCAATGCGGTAAATTCCGGATTGTGCGTTCTATCGATTCCCTCGTTTCTGAAGTTTTTGGCAAACTCATAAACGCCATCAAAACCACCAACAATTAATCGTTTCAAGTATAACTCATTTGCAATACGTAGATATAATGGAATGTCTAATGCATTGTGATGTGTGGCGAATGGTCGCGCAGCGGCCCCTCCGTGAATGGCTTGTAAAATAGGTGTCTCAACTTCTAGATAACCTCTGTTATTAAAGGTATTTCGAAGCGACTGTATTACTTTGGTGCGCTTTATAAACGTTTCTTTGTTTTGGGGATTTACCACCAAATCCACGTATCGCATTCGCGCGCGCATTTCAGGATCGGTAAAGGCATCGTAGATTTCCCCATCTTTTTCTTTGGGAAGGGGAAGTGGATTCAAGCATTTTGCGAGGAAGGTTATTTTTTTTGCGTGTAAGGTGATTTCGCCTGTTTTTGTGGTAAACATGTATCCCTCAACACCGATAAAATCGCCTATATCGAGGAGTTTTTTGAATATGGTATTGTACCACATTTTGTCTTCTTCCGGGCAAATTTCATCTCGAGCGATATAAACTTGAATACGAGCGGAGCTGTCTTGAATAACCGTAAAGCCTGCTTTACCCATAATACGGCGGGTCATTAAACGTCCGGCAATGCAAACCTCTTGATAGTCTTCGGGTTTCTCTGGGAATCCATCTAAAATTTCCTTGGCTGTATGGCTTACAGGGAAGGTTTCAGCGGGAAAAGGCTCAATACCAAGTGCGCGCAATTCGTTAAGCGATTCGCGGCGTTGTATTTGTTGTTCGTTTAAATGCGATTCCATAGAAAACGCAAAGTTACCATTTTCCGATGGAAGCTATGTTGCTTTTGGCGATTTGTGCAACTAATTCGAAGGATTTGTTTGTTGTTTTTCGCGAATAATCTTTATCGAAGGCAGGGAGAATTTAGACTGTGCAATCAAGAGTATCGCAACACCAACCGTAATACAAGCATCAGCAAAATTCCAAATAGGTGCAAAAAACACAAAATGTTCACCCCCTTTAAAGGGTATCCAACTGGGCAACACCCCTTCCCAAAGTGGCGCATAGAACATATCAACTACATGACCTTCAAACCAGGTTTCAACATAACCGTTGATGTCGTGGAAATACCAACCGTAGAAAACAGAGTCTATTATATTTCCCAGCGCTCCTGCAAGAACCAATGAAACGGATATTATAAGACCTTTATGGAAGTTGTTTTTTATTAAAGCTCTTAAATAAAGTATGCCAATTACGGAAACGGCAATTCGGAAAAATGTTAGTATGAGTTTGCCCAATTTGCCTCCTCCAAAGAGTTTCATTCCGAAAGCCATGCCTTCATTCTCTATAAAATAAATCTTAAACCAGTCGTTGAACAGGGTATACGATTCCCCATAGATAAAATGCGTTTTTACATAGATTTTAATAATTTGATCGGCGAGGATACAAAATCCGAGCACGCCGAATGCCCAATAGCCAATTTTGGCATTGTTGGAAACAGTGGTTTGGGTAGTATCCACTATTATCGTTTGATTTTAGCCTCTACGGTTTGAGTGGTATGTGGAACGAGTTTTAAGCGTTCTTTAGGAATCAATTTACCAGTAGTTTTGCAAATACCGTAGGTGCCATTATTGATACGAACCATAGCGGCTTCTAAACTTTTGATAAATTTTAATTGGTGTGCGGCAAGTTGATTTAAATTCTCTTTTTCAGCCGTATCTGCACCATCATCCAATGTGAGGTAGTTATTATTAGTGGAATCGGTACCGTTTTCGTTTCCATCCTTCAATTGTCCTTGCAAGGTTTTGAATTCGGCCTTTGCAGAGTCTAATTTTTTAAGAATGAGTTCTTTGAATTCTTCTAATTCGGCTTCGCTATAACGGGTTTTTTCTTTTTCCATTTGTTTGTTCTCCTTCTAATTAATTGTTATCAAACTTTATAGATTTTCAAAAATACGGATTTTTCGTAAACATCAACTTCGTGTTCATTGACATTTGACATGTGATTTATACGATTTGCAAGTACTTCATTTTTAATATATTCCGAAAAATTTTCGACTGCTTCTTGAATTTCAGTATCCGCAGTGTAATCAATTATGATTTTATCGGTAAGTGAAAATTGCAATTCTTTTCTCAAATTTTGAACGCGGTTAACCCACTCACGGGCAATACCTTCCTGACGTAAATTCGGACTTATTTTAATGTCGAGGGCTACTGTGGTGTCGTTTTCAGAAGCGACGAGCCAGCCGGGCATATCTTGAGTTTTAATTTCTACATGTTCGGGTAGAAGGGTAAAAGGCGTTCCCTCGAGGTCAATTGCGAGCAATCCATCAGATTCAAATTTGGCAATTTCCCCCGAAGATAAATTATTGATTAGGGATGCCATAATCTTCATTTTCGGTCCTAAAACTTTTCCTAATGTTTTAAAATTAGGCTTCATTTGTTTGACAAGAATTTGATTATCAGCCTCTATAAATTCGATTTCCTTGACATTTACCTCTGACAAAATGATGTCGCTCACGTGAATCAGATCGTCTTTCATTTGAGGGTTCAATGCGGGAATGGTTACCTTGGACAAAGGTTGTCGAACTTTAATATTTTCTTTTTTCCGTAAAGAAAGCACCAAGCTACACACCGTTTGGGCGCGTTGCATTTGTCCCTCAAGCAATGTATTTACTTGGTCTAAATTTGTAGTGGGCCAATCGCTTAAGTGCACGCTCTCAACGGTAAGTCCGGCTTCAATTTGGTTGTGATTTAAAGCACGGAAGAGCCAATCGGAGAAGAAGGGAGCAAATGGCGCCATTAATTTTGTTAGGGTATCCAAGCAAGTATAAAGGGTGTCGTAAGCGGCTTGTTTTTCGGCATTCATTTCGCCTTTCCAAAAACGACGTCTTGATAAACGCACAAACCAATTGCTCAAATGTTCATCAACAAAATTTTCAATAGCTCTCGAACCTTTGGTTGGATCGTAATCGTTCAAGGAATCACTAACCAACTGAACTAAGGAATTCAATTTACTAATAATCCATCTGTCTAATTCGGTTCTATTTTCAAGCGGAATTTGATTCTGTGTATTAAAGCGATATCCGTCTACATTGGCATAAATAGCAAAGAAACTATAGGTATTGTATAGGGTTCCTAAGAATTTTCTTTGTGATTCTTGTACGCCGGTTAAATTGAATTTTAGGTTATCCCATGGTTGTGAATTGGTAAACATATACCAACGCACGGCATCTGCACCATAGGTTTCAACGGTGGTAAAGGGATCGATGGCGTTATTCAAGCGCTTACTCATCTTGTTGCCGTCTTTATCGAGTACCAATCCGTTGGCAATTACATTTTTAAATGCTACATCGTCAAACAGCATTACTCCAAGTGCATGAAGGGTGAAGAACCAGCCTCTCGTTTGGTCTACACCTTCGGCAATGAAATCTGCGGGAAAATTCTTTTTGAAGGTTTCCTCATTTTCAAATGGCCAATGCCATTGGGCATAGGGCATTGCGCCGCTATCGAACCAAACGTCAATTAGGTCCGTTTCGCGCTTCATGGGTTTGCCCGATTTACTAACCAGGGTAATATCGTCCACATAAGGACGGTGTAAATCTAAGTTTTCACGGTTAACGACCTGCGATAGACCTAGTGCTTTATTCGCTTTTTCAACTTCATTTAGGAGTTCTTCCACACTTCCTATACAAAGTTCTTCATTTTGGTCTTCTGTTCTCCAGATGGGTAATGGAGTTCCCCAATATCGACTTCTACTTAGGTTCCAATCAACTAGGTTTTCTAGCCAATTTCCAAAGCGACCTTCACCTGTGCTTTTGGGTTTCCAGTTGATAGTTTTGTTTAGTTCAACCAACCGATCTTTTACGGCGGTTGTTTTGATAAACCAACTTTCTAGGGGATAGTATAATATAGGCTTGTCGGTTCTCCAACAATGCGGGTAGGTATGTTCGTAACGTTCTACTTTGAAGGCTTTATTTTCCGTTTTTAATTTAATGGAAATGCGTTCATCCACGCTAAGATATTTGTCACGACCCTGTTTTTCGGCTTCCTCGGCTTGTTCTTCGGGGCTGAGGTAAGCAGCTTTGACAAATTCCCCCGAGAAATCGGTAACTTCGGGTACGAAACGACCTTTTTTATCTACCAGGGTTAAGTTACCTATTCCGTTTTGCTTAGCCACTCGGAAGTCATCGGCACCGAAGCTTGGTGCGATATGAACAATACCGGTTCCATCTTCTGTGCTTACGAAATCGCCAATAATAACCTTAAACGCTTCACCATCTTCAGGTTGGGCATAAGGAAGTAATTGTTCATAGGTTTGACCGGCTAAGTCGGAACCTTTTGAGGTGTTAATTAACTTCCATGGGATGGCTTTTTGATCTGCATCATAGCTGGGTAGTTCATTTACTTTATTTTCTTCTTTGAAGAATTTTGATACCAATGCTTCTGCGAGGGTAACGACGATGTGAGCACCGGTATATGGATTGTATGTTTCGATGTCGGCATAGGTGATTTTGGCGCCCACGGCTAGAGCTGTATTACTAGGAAGCGTCCAAGGAGTTGTAGTCCACGCCAGGTAATAATGATTATCGGTACCTGTTTTTTTGAATTGCGCTACAATTGTGGTGTCTTTTACGTTCTGATAGGTGCCCGGCTGGTTGAGTTCGTGTGAACTCAGGCCGGTACCCGCCGCTGGTGAAAAGGGCTGTATGGTATAACCCTTATATAGAAATCCTTTGTCGTGAAGCTTCTTTAATAGTGCCCAAAGGGTTTCTATATAATCGTTATTGTAGGTTATGTAAGGATTCTCGAGATCAACCCAAAAACCTATACGCTTGGTTAAATCATCCCATGTATCTTTAAACTTAAGTACATCTTCGCGGCATTCTCTATTGTAGTCGGCCACTGAAATTGTTTCGCCGATATCGTCTTTACGGATGCCTAAACGTTTTTCAACTTGTAATTCTATTGGAAGTCCGTGAGTATCCCAACCGGCTTTTCTTTCTACGCGATAACCCTGTTGGGTTTTATACCGGCAGAAAATATCCTTCATTGCACGGGCCATTACGTGGTGAATACCTGGCATTCCGTTTGCGGACGGTGGACCTTCGAAGAAAGTAAATGCTTTGTTTTCCGGACGCTGCGCTACACTCTTTTCAAAGATTCCTCGTTCTTCCCAAAATTGTAGGATTTCTTTTTCTATTTCTGGCCAGTTGAGTTTCGAGAGTGTAGAATACATAAAATTGATATGTCGTGATTTGCGAAGGTGCAAAAATACAGTTTTTTGAGCAAAAATAAAGGCCTCACCCTAGGGATGAGGCCTTTAGAAAGGTAATTAGATGAATATTAGTTCACCATGAATTTCTTAGAACCTGTACCGCGTTCAAACTCCATATTCATGATATAAAGTCCGGTAGGAAGAGATAATTCTATCGTTTGTTGTTTTCCGGCGAAAGGTACACTTTGTAATAATTGACCATTAAGATTGCGAATTTCAATATTGCGCAAATCATTATTGTCCCAATTATTGAAAACCGTTACTTGATTAGTTGCTGGGTTTGGACCAATGGCTACGTTAGAAGCCATATTGATCTTATCGATACCTACTGATTCAACCAAACCTAAAGAAACAGCAACACGTGGAGCAAAGAAACCTATTAAGGTATCGATGTAGGTCATTGCTTTGGTTTTATTGTGGAATCGATTTGATAAACGAATTCCACCCAAGATATTTTGCACAGTAGTTGGAGGTAATGGTAATTGTTTGATAACAACCGTATCATACCATTCGTAAGGTCCAGAAGCGTTGGCTGCTCCGTGGATAGGATATAGACCGTCCATACCTTCATTATACTTGCTAATAGCGAAGGTGTAACCGTCCATAACTTTACCTTCGTAAACTTTATTGTTACCTTGAGCAGAAGAAGATTTGATTACATCATAACCACCAGAAGCTTCTACGACTTGTAAGGTTGTACCAGGAACACTGATAATGTTTGTTCTATAAGGTGCAAATGGGTCAAGTACGGAGTGTGCCCAGATTAAAGGCATCTCACCGGCATCAATCCAGCTGCTGTCTCCCAAAGCACCACCGATTTGGAAAGCAACTTGTGCTTCGGTAGTAAATCCAGGCCAGTTTTCGTTGTTAAAACCGGGTAATCCACCCATACCATGACGGTCTCCCCAAATTTGATCGTCAACCATCACGTTACCATTATCGGAACGACGGAATTTGTCGATTCTTATTTCATCTTGAGAATTCAAAGAAGCGAAGGCGCTGGTTATGTATGAACCTGTACCTTGTCCACCTAATGCAATCTTGGTGGTATCAAGAGCATTGAAGTTACCTAAGTTCACCGCTTCGTCTTTTAAGAAACGTATGGCTGCACTTAGATCTTGAACGCCTTTGTAGGCTGCGTTGATGATGGTCTCACGACGAACGTCTTCAGTAGTTGCAATCGGATTCCAACCCATACGGTAAGTTGCGGCCATAACCACATATCCTTTGCGTGCCCATGCTTTGCAAATGGCTACGGTTGCGCTGTCGTCTTTATAGCCAACAGGACCGTTATTAATGTAACGTGGTAAGAAGTTACCTGTGTGTAACATGATTACAACAGGACGGTTGCCTACTGCCTCATCATATGGAGGGTAATAAAAGTCGGCCTTTAGGCTTTCTAGTAGAAATTGAGGGCCTGGCGTAGAAGTGTCGATATCACCGTAAAGAACGGTGTAGTTTTGAGCATACTCAATATCGGTAACGATATCGAGGTCGTCATCTGTGTAGACATCGTCTACGTAGCGAGTTTGCGCATTAAGGCTGAAAGCCGTTAAGCCTAATACTGCTAAGCTAAGTAATGTTTTTTTCATAAGTGTTCGTTTAGTTTATTTTAGACAAATGTAGGTATTTTTCAATTATTGTATTGTTTTCGACTTACTGAGGAAGGTCATATAGTACACTAAAGTAGACCATTCGACCAATGCGTGGGCCACCATAGACTTGCATTACCATGTTATTGGTAAGGTTAGAAGCCCCTAGTTTTATCTGCATATTATATTTGGGAATTTCCTTTGCCACCATTGCATCTAGCAGGTAATAACTATTGATAAACCCTGTAAATTGAGGCGAACCTTCGAATAAAAATCCTTGAATCCACTTTAGATTCATGTTGAATGCCCAATGGTCTTGTTTAAACCATTTTAACTGACTTCCACCAAAACTGATGTTAAATTTATGTTTTGGCGTGTTAAAAGCGGGTATAATAGGGTCGGTATTATCGAGTTTATTCAATTGGTTGAAACTGTAATTGGCACCTGCGGTATAATTATCGCCGATAAAGTAATTTACACCGATGGAAGCCCCCATTGTATTAACTGGAGTAGTAGCATTTGTAGCAACCCTATACACCTGACCTCCTACCAACTGTTGTGTTTTTACGCCATTGATATCTTGCGTTATGATAGTAGGATCGAAACCAATTTTGTAACCGATAAAATCGATGTAATAACTGTAATAGGCACTTGCATCGATATTTAATTTATTTCGGAATAAAAATCCTTTAAAGCCAGCTTCAACGGTGCGAACTTGCTCGGGCACAACGGGATCGACGTCAAAGTACTTTAGTCGACTTAGGTCAACCAAAGTTTGAGAAAAATAATCTTCGAGTGATTCAAGCGTTACGAGGTTTTTGTATCCATATAAATTCCCTAAAAGTATCGCCCTACCTACGTTATAGAAGAGGTATTGATCCGCCAATGTGGGGTTTCTTACACCACTTGTAAAATTCAAGCGCCAGAATGTGATCTTGTCTGGATTGTAAACAAATGAGAGTGCTGGACTAAAAACAAATGGGAAGTTAACATTTTTATCTGTTCGGAATGTTGCATTCATTTTTAACTTTTCCCTCCAGAATCTTTGTTGATAACCGGCATACAAGCCAAACTCTTGATTGGTAATTATACGTCCATTTGTATCGGAAAATATAGTTCCTGCCGAGTTGGGATTATAAATACGGCCCGAAGCACCTAAAGATAGAAGTCGGCTTTTTTTCAAGTTAAACCGGTGCTCTACTTGAGCGTTGTATAAGGAACTACGATCAAAAAATCCACTACCTCCTTCGCCAAAACTTTTTCTTGAGGTTATATCATTCTTAAGATCTTCAAATCGCTGTGTTCCAGGTTCGAAGTAATCGAGTGCCGGATTTAAACTGGGTGCGAGTGTGTAATATTTGCCCTGATTTACGAGTCCTTTGGTTTCATTATGCCATTGGGTGATTTGGTCGCGATTTTTGTCAATTACCATGTTGTATTGACGCATAAATGAATCAGGATAACGGAAATAAGGGAATTTTGGGAATCCCTCGAAGTTCTTCACACGATTGGCAAAGCTATCGCGCCATACCCGCATGTAATCGCTCCCCCACAGATAATTCTCTTTGGATTTTTCCAACATAAGCATCGATGTGAAAACAGCGTCGTAGGTGTTTCCGGCATCTTCATAGGTTGAATAAACCCTAACGAATCCGTTCTTATGTTTGAATTCTAAACGATTTTGGTAAAACTGAATATCGTTTAAGCTGTAACGGTTATCTCCTTGGTATACGGTAGTTCCCATTCCAAAATTACTCTGAAATATGAACTCTAAATCTTTATTTTCAAACGGTTTGGCGGCAAGTGTTGCAGAAGCCTTTAAGTTATACGTGTTGTAATCGACAATATCCGACTCCCAATACCCATCTCGGAAAAATCGATCGAGCCCAGGATATTCGGTTTTACCTCCTATGCTACTTTGATCAAATTCACCTGGACTTAAGATTTCATCTCCGTAGCGGTTAATGGCATCATATCCTCCGGGATTGTTTCTCGCAACTGGACTTCCATCTACGGGATCGTCGTTATCGGCAATCCAATCGTATGCTCGCATATAGTAAAAGTTGCCCTTAAAAGCGAATACATCTTTGCCTTTTTTATCTTTAAATACCTTTGCGTAACGTAGGGAATTCTCCATTAGTTGGCGTTCTCCAACTTTTAATTTGTAACTAAAACCAGGTGTTTTCCAAACGTCCTTGGTGGTCATAGAAATAACTCCATTAAAAGCACCGGGACCGTAAAACGCAGAACTTGCTCCCACTACAATTTCTTGTGAAGCGATGTCAAGTTCGGAAGCGCCTAGGAAATTTCCCAAGGAAAAATTCAAACCGGGACTTTGATTGTCTACCCCATCAATAACTTGTAAGGTTCTTACGGGTGAGGTGGAGTTGAATCCACGTGTGTTTATTATACGAAAACCAAGTGATGCCGCGGTAACATCAACGCCTTTTAGGTGGCCTAGAGCTTCATAAAAATCAGATGCAGGTGTTTCTTTTATACTTTGCGCCGACATACTTTCCACAGTAAGAGGCGATTCTTTGAGCTTTTCTTTTAGTCGATTTTGTTTTATTTCAACTGCTTTAATTCGTTCATAGGTGGTGTCTGTATCGTTTTGGGCCGAAACGGACAACCCCACAAAAAGGAAAATGAGCAAGGTGATAATTCGTAGCAATGGCTTCATGATAAAAATTCAAAGTTCGCAAGATAAATAAATTCAATGGGTACAGTTTGATTTTTTGCAAAAGAAATGGAGGAAATAAATTGCAAAATTCGCATATTAAATGGCTTTGTTGCTGTTGATTTGGCGTTATAAACATCGGGGTTGCGGTGATTTTTTTGTAAACTTGTAACCCAATTCGTAATGATAGATAAAAAGATAGTGTTAGAGGCATGGAAACTGATGCAAACTGCCCGTGCCATGGCCAAAATTTACGATGAAAATCGCCCTATTACTAAATACGTTCACAGCACATCCAAAGGACATGAGGCCATACAAATTGCCGTTGGAATGCATTTGAAATCGCAAGATTTCGTATATCCATATTACCGTGATGAGAGTATGTTATTGACCATGGGGATGACCCCCTACGAACTCATGCTGCAATTACTTGCGAAGGGAGATGATCCTTTTAGCGGAGGGCGTACTTATTATTCCCACCCTTCGTTGAACCGTGAAAATATGCCTAAAATGCCTCATCAAAGCTCGGCAACTGGCATGCAAGCAATTCCTGCTACTGGTGCTGCTCACGGATTAAAATATAAAGAATCTCAAGGTTTGATAAACGGCGCTGAAAAGCCGGTTGTTATATGTTCTTTGGGAGATGGTTCGGTAACTGAAGGAGAAGTAGCCGAATCGCTACAAATGGCGGTATTGCATAAGTTGCCTATCATATTTTTGGTACAAGACAACGATTGGGGAATTTCAGCTAGTGGCGACGAAATGCGTGCCATGGACGCATTTGAATACGGATTGGGATTTAAAGGTTTGCGCAGAATACGGATAAACGGGAGCGACTTTTTGCAATGTTATGATGAAATGCAGCGCGCAATCAAAACAGTGCGTGAGGAGCGCGTACCGATGTTGGTTCATGCAAAAGTTCCTTTGTTAGGACACCATACCAGCGGCGTTCGCAGCGAATGGTACCGCGATGATTTAGAAAAGCACGAACGTATAGATCCACTTCCGAGGTTGCGCAAATTATTGCAAAGTTTGGCGGTTACGGATGCCGAACTTGATGCTATTGCAGAGGAATGCGAATTAGCGGTAGCCACGGACTTTGAAAATGCGAAAAATGCCGCTGAACCCTCAAAAGAATCTGTTTTTGACCATATTTTAGCCCCTACGCCCGTTACTGAAGAAAAAGGAACGAGAGAGCCTGAAGGTCGTGAACCTGTTGTTATGGTTGATGCGGCACTTTTTGCGGTTGATGAAATTTTAAAAACCCATCCTGAGGCACTTTTATATGGTCAAGATGTAGGTCATAGATTGGGCGGAGTATTTCGAGAGGCGGCAACATTGAGCGACAAATATGGCAGAGATCGGGTTTTTAATACGCCCATCCAAGAGGCCTACATTGTGGGAAGTACCGCTGGAATGAGTGCCGTTGGTTGTAAACCTATTGTAGAAATACAGTTTGCCGATTACATTTGGCCGGGGGTAAACCAGCTGGTAACCGAATTATCTAAAAGTTGTTATTTATCTATGGGGAAATTCCCCGTAGCCAGTGTGATACGCGTACCGACAGGTGCGTATGGTGGGGGAGGTCCCTACCATTCTGGAACCGTTGAAAGCAGTATATTGCCTATTAAAGGAATCAAAATTGCGTATCCAAGTACTGCGGCCGATATGAAAGGTTTAATGAAAGCTGCCTTTTACGATCCAAATCCGGTAATTATGTTCGAGCATAAGGGTTTGTATTGGAGCAAAGTTCCAGGCACAGAAAGAGCCAAAACGCCGGAGCCCGATTCTGATTATATCATCCCGTTCGGAAAAGCGAGGGTTGTGCAGTCGGCTTCTCAAGAGAAAATAAAAATGGGAAGCAGCGTGGGCGTCGTAACC